>JAILKH010000059.1 GCA_024693925.1 Lachnospiraceae bacterium
GGAGAGGGTATCATTTCAGGAAGGAGCATACACCTGCGGAAAGGCTCAAAGATGTGACGGATACTTATGAAAAGGGAATTCCGGGTGATTTCGGCAGTCTTACGGGAGAATATGAAAAAATACGGTACAATAAGTAATCCGGTCATGGATATCCGTTCCTTGTGAGCCGCATTTGTCAATTGATCGATGAGAGAATCAGTAAGACCATGACTTTGCATAATTCTATATTATTTTTACAGCATATGTAAAACAGCTGAAAAAACTCAAAGCATTTAGCTGCAGTTAAGATGCCGCATAGTATGCAGAAAATGCAATTCGATACATATTTAACATAATTGACATGTCCTCTGCGGTCTCGATGTCATACTCCTGAAGGAGCTGTTGGATGATCTGACGCTTACCGTCTGTCATCTGGCCTTTGTGTACGGGTTTCTTTTCTTTTGCCATAATAAAAGGCCTCCTAAATATTTATTTTATCTTAGGAGACCTCGTTCATACAGTGTTATTCCGTTTTTACAGAGATTTTTTCACAGACTCCACAATGTCGTAAATACTACTCACATCACCTCTGACCCCATTGCTGACCCGTTATGCATTTTGCACAAAGCTAAATTTCCCACCGCATAACTGTTTGGCGCAATATTATCCGTATAAATCTTATAGATCAGATTGCTTTGATCAGCATTTCCGTTTCAGCTTCAATACGTGCTTCATCCCAGTCCGGATGCTGTTTTTTAAGATTATTTTTTATATTATTTGTTATTTCGCTTTTTTCTTCTGCACGTCCTTTTTTTATAAGCTTTTCTGAACTCAACTCAAGAACTTTTCCACCCATAATATCCTTCACTCCTTTCTTCACGGCCTTATGTTCTTCCAATAAATGGTCCGATACCTTGATGATCATACTTATAAGATCTGCATACAAAGCTTCTTTCTTCCCAACCTCTTTCTCTAAACGAATACGTAAATCTTCACATTCTTTTAGGAAGCTTACTCTTTTTTTACTATCTGTATCTATCCTTGAAAACATGCTTTCATATCTCATAAGATAGAACGGAACCAGTATCAAGAGTTTTTTCTGAAATATTTCATCTTTTGTATAATTCTGTGCCTTGATCACCTTGGTATTATAATCAAATGACTCGCCATTTGGCATGTTAACGATTACCTTAAGGTTGTCAGGCGTATTCTTTTTATGCCTCAAATATAAAACAGCAGATTCCGGAAAATTTATTACATATGTTCCCTTTTCTTTCCTGGCATGCTCATGCGCGATCATAAAATCGTATTCTATCATGCGAACTTCCATGGTACTGTCAGGATTACTCTGACATTCAATGTGATAATATTTATTCTTTATCATGAAGATAGAATCAGTTATAATCTTTCCTTCTTCAGTTAAGAATTCATTTCGTAGTTGTGTGTATTTCACATTGTCAGGATAATTCTTGTCAAAAACTTCATTGATCAATGCTACCATCATGAAAGGCATCTTTTGAGCTATTGTCCTAAAAACATTATCAAAAGTGCTGGGTTTGGGCTTTTTGTTATTCATCAATTACCTCTTTTTTTGCATATATTATAACAGATTGCGGCTTTTTTGTATACAAACAGCCCTTCCACACCAGAAATCTCTCACTGGAATCCGATCAACCCAACTCAATAAGACTGATACTTCAGGGAGGCAACGAAGCTGCAAATGATATCGCATAGAAAGGTGAGGGAAGTCTTATAATTGGAAAGCTCGTAAGAGAAGGCGATATTAATATAAATATTCAGTAACCCTGTGCAAAGATAAACATGGAGTCACCTGAAATAGCTTTATGGAGTCCGGAGTCACGGAGAAGGTTCCATGACTCATCTTACCCGTGTCTTGAGTTTTTTATTGCAGTAAACTCAGTATCCCCTGTCGTTGTTGATTGGCTTGGGCAAGGATTGTCTGGTTCGCCTGCTCAATGATATTCAGTCTTGCATTTTCCATCATTTCCTCGGTCATGTCTGTATCCCGGATTCTCGATTCGGCAGACTGAGTGTTTTCGGAGATGTTCAGGTCGTTGTTATAGGTGTGCTCCAGGCGGTTTTGATAAGCACCGAACTGGCTTCTTTCCGCAGAAACCTTGTTGATCGCACCTTTTATTGAATCGATAGCACGCAGTGCGCTTTGTCTCGTGGCAACGGAAACGCCGGCTATCCCTAAAGTTGAGTTACTCATACCGTCCCAGTGCAGGTTAATACCGTCATCCCGCTGGCCGCTGGTCTGTATCCAAAGGTCTTTTCCTTGCGCATTTATTGTAACCTCCGAGTAGATGCCTTCTTCGTTGACGTTATTCCGAGTGTTCGGCAGGGCGTTGAAATTCCTGTTGGCATAGTCTGTTGCCGTGAAGGTTAAGTCTGTGGAAAAAGGTCTGTCAAGGTTGTCTGCATCGATCCCATTAAGGTTATTTGTAAATCTTACCATCATAGGGCTCCCGCTTGCCGTAGACACTTTTACATTATCAGATAGTGTTCCCCTGGTATATGCGGATATTGTAACCTTGTCGGTGGATGCAGTATTATTGGAACCGTCGATTATTGTTGCTTCGGCCTGTGCTTTATCAATATAGTTATCCCCGCGTATTTCCAATTCATGTTTCGTCAATCCGATCGTTCCCTTTTTTTGATAATTTGAATATTTCTCAACGGAATCTGTCCATGTGGTGGTTTTTTCAGTTGTTTTACTGAGAACAAAATCATTTCCCGAAACGTTCTCCATTGTTTCTCCTGCGAAGGAACCGCTGTAAGAGTAGTGCGCAGCAGCATATTCGGTTTTGGTATCGGTCTTAGACCAATTCCGCGCTACACTCGTAACGTCACGACTGTATCTGTAGTATTTCCCGTCAACCTCAAGTACATATATGTCTTCTGACGTTGTAGCACCGGTTGTTTCGTTTGCGATCGGCGTGCCTTCTTTGGTTTCATCTTGTTTCGGAGAATTAGGATCACTGAAATCATAGACCAGGCTTCCTGTAATCTCACCGTTAAGTGTTGCCGAGGGATCGTCAAAATCCCTTCCGTAGGCTTTTTGGAGTGCAAAATCAAGATTATTAGAGGTAATTGCAACTGCTGCGGGACTATTGCCGATTCCGGAGCTTGAGATAGCGGCAGTTATTTTACCGGGCGCTGATATATAATTGGTAAACTGCACGCCGTTAAGAGCCGATATTGCAGCGGATTGGCTGACTTCGTCCTTCAGGGTAAAATCAAAGGAAATATCCATATCCGAACCGGATGTATTCCTATAGCGGTAAGTGGCTTCATCGTCAAAGGTAATAAGATCGGACTCAAGTGCTTTATTGTCTTTATTGTCAAGCCCCCAATCAGAAACCGGGTAGTCGTCGCCGGAAGAGGTTCTGGTGTTTGTAAACTGCTCCCATGACATGGAGGTAAAACCGCCGGAGCGTCCCGAAGGTGTGGTGCTGACAGTGATCCCGTTTGCATCTGCAATTATGTAATAATCTTTATCTATTGAGCTTTGATTACTGTTTGTCACACGCACTGTCGAACCGTCGGTGATGTCAACAGCCTGTGACTTAAGATAATCACCGATGGACAGATCCCAACTGTAGTCATCGACGTTGCTCTTGGCAGCATTCAGTCCTTTCTTTATATCATCAAGACTGTCTCCGTCATTTACGGTAAAGGAAACCAACATACCCCTGAATGTGAAACTATAATCGCCGGTATTTCCGGTTTCTTTGATACCCATATCCTCCCAAGTGGCGGCAAATACGTTATTTACGCATATACCTGAACCATCATCGCTTACGCTCCAGACGTAATTTCTGACTACATCAGGTACTTCGGCACCTGCAGTGATCTTTAGCGAGACTTTTTCTCCGGTATAATCGATAAAATCAACAGGTTTATCTTCCGTAAAGGTTTTCCCGTCAGCAGAGACAGGTATTCCTAATTCATCCCATGTATGTCGTACATGATTAAGCTCGATTCCTCCATAGATAACATTACCGTTTTCGTCAAATCCGTTATTAAATACCTGAATATCATCCTTTATTGGCATGATGGTACGTTCTTTGGTAACACCCGGATAAACCATGCCATATCCTCTGTCGGGATTAGGAGTCTGATATGGCCTGTTATCATATATGACAAGAGTGTTGCCCGAAGCGTCTCTGTTATCCACTTCATAGTTCGTATAATGATTCTCCTGTGAAGTGGCTTCCACAATTCTGTTTACAATATCTGATGGGGTAGTACAGCCTTGAATCCCGACAGTATAAGTTCTGTAATTTGTACCATCATATGTAACTTCGTTGAGATAGCCATCGGCAGTCTGGACGAAAGATACCCCATCCTGAACATTCCTGGCGCCCTGATTCAGTCCCCTTATCTGACTGCGCATTTTCTCGGATATAGTCAGCCCGGCGGCGTCATCGGCTGCGCGGTTTATCTTGTAACCCGATGACAGCTTTTCCGTTGATTTCGCTTTGTTTGCATTAGTGATCCCAAGCTGCCTGTTTGAAAACATGGCTACTGTATTATTCATAAGAACATTCATAGTGTTTGACATAAAAACTCCTGTATATGTTTTATTTTGCTTACTGTAGCTACACACGATGTCCAGTAGGATACATCGTAAGTAGCGATGATGAAAGGGAAGTTACGTTTGGGTGGAGCTACCCGGGCGCTACATTCCGTATCATAATTATCGGCAAATGCTACACTAAAGATAACATATTTTTTATAAAAAGCAACATAATGTTGCAATTACATGGATATGATTTTGTACAATTTACTTGATTAAAAGGGGATTGTGTCATGAAAAATCTGTATTTATCCAAAAAACTTAAGGAACTTAGAAAGGCAAACTATTATACTCAGGATGATGTGGCGGCTGCACTGGGCATAGTCAGACAGACATATTCCCACTATGAAACAGGAAAGCGTAAACCGAGCCCGGAGGTATTATTCAAGCTTGCCGGATTATACAATATATCTGTTGATGATCTTATGCAGCTCACGGTAGATGTAGACAGAGAGGTATCCTTTGATGCTCCGCCACCGACCCGTTCAAGCATTGAACTGGCAGGATATCTTGAATATGTGAACGATCCGTCAAATAAAAGAAAATTACAATTGTTATCCAAAACAGAAAAAGAATTGCTCTATTATTTTGACAGAATTTCCGAGAAGGATAAAAGAGAAATAATTGAGTTTACAAAGATTAAGACCATGGATTTAAGATGAACATCTTTATTGCCTGACATATATGGAACAGAAACGAAACAAAATGTTGCATTTTCCGACAATTATGATAATTTTAATGTAGCGATAGTAAGGGACTGTTTGTAGATTTACAGATTTGAGCTTGGCGACAAGCGTGAAACTTTGTAAAATGCAAGAATTGATATGTAACAGATCCTGAATTGTTATATTTCGGAGGATAAGTAAATGCACGGTATATTGTCGGGGCTGGATAAGATAGGGATAACCGGTATGAGTAATATGGATATTTACGGAGATCCCGGAAAGAATGGAGAAGAGGACAGTACAGGGAAGTTACCGGGAACATGGTTCAGTGAAGCGGTGGAGAAAGATTTTCTGTATGATAAAAGCCATTCATGTCCTGTGTGCCATAACGAATTCAAAACACCTACTGTACGTGCCAATAAACTAAGACCTATGGGAGCCGATTATGATTTAAGACCGAGGTTTGAAGGGATAGACCCCCTTAAATATGAGGTGGTCATGTGCCATGAATGCGGATATGCAGCACTTGGTAATTATTTTGATAAGATGACTGTTGCGCAGGCCGGATTGATCAGGGAGGGAATAACGAAACACTACAAAAAGTTTGATGCAACCTCGACTTTTACATATGACCAGGCATTTTTGCGTTACCAGTTAGCGCTTGGAAATGCAGTTATTAAGCGTAGCAAGGCAAGTGAAAAAGCTTATCTTTGCCTTAAAATGGCGTGGTTACTTCGAGGTAAAAAGGAAGCGATAGATGGCGGTGTTTTAGAATATGAACCCGGGAAATATGCAGATACGATCAGGGAAATAGAGGTTATGCAAAAGGAACTTCTTGGAAATGCCATAGAAGGATTCATAAAAGCAAAACAGAGTGAATCCTTCCCGATATGCGGTATTGACAGGACAACGCTTGATTATATCATCGCAGCCGAGGCTGTCAATGTTGAAGACTATGCACTTGCCCTGCAAATACTTAATGATTTAATAAAAAAACCCGGTATAAGCAAGGAAATGGAACAGCGATGTCATGCGTTAATGATTCGCATCAAAGACACATAAAGCATAAGCTCCTGTTAGACCTTGGACCTTCAGAGGAAACCCTGCGTAATGCAGAGGGCGGGCGCTACAAATATATCGGAATAGATAAGAATATATCAGAGGACATCGTTTATGAAGTGGCATAGATTTTTCGCATGGGCAGCGGTATTTTGTTTTGTGATGACTATGGTAACGGGATATAAGAGAAAATGATGGATTTATTTCTTTCATTTTTTAAGATAGGGCTTTTTACATTTGG
>JAILKH010000068.1 GCA_024693925.1 Lachnospiraceae bacterium
TTTTACAGGGATGTTTTTGAACCCTTTATAAGGGGACTTGATATTGAAACCGCAAGGGAATATGTAACAAATCTTACAAGTTTTTATGATACGGGAATACTGAGCGGATTTGATATAGATATGTTTGATAATATGATATAATGCTGGATATGGAGAATCCGAGAAGTAATTAAACAAAGGAAAGAATGAACAATGAGAATATCCGAAAGCTGTGCCGGGTGTCTTTATGACCGGCAGGCAAACAGAACCGATAATAAAGAGTATCTTGCCAGGATAAGGGATCTTCTGGATAACAGGAAAGAAAGCGATACAAGTCCGTATATGGTTTACCTTTTCAATAAGGAGTATGTAAGATATTTCGGCAAGGGTCAGGATTATAAAAGTATAAAGAAACAGTATAATGATCTGGTCCTTGGCATGGAAGATGAATTAAGGAGAGGGATAGAAAGGGCGAAGGATCCTTTGGCAGAGTCACTTATCATGGCCCGTATCGGTAATTATATTGATTTTGGTGCGATGGATCATGTGGATAAAGAGGAGTTCCTTGCCCTTTTTGGTGATACGGTAATGCGGGATGATGATCTTGTGACCTACAGGTCATTTCTGAAAGAATGCAAAAAGGCAAAGTCGTTTTTGCTTATAGCCGATAATTGCGGAGAGATAGTACTTGATAAGTTAATGATAGAACAGCTAAAGATAAGGTTTCCGGATATATCTGTTACAGTTATGGTCAGAGGGGAAGAGGTATTAAATGATGCAACGATAGAAGATGCCGTATATACCGGTATTGATAAGCTTGCAGACATAGTTTCCAACGGAGATGCCGTGGCAGGGACAATATATGATATGCTTCCGAAAGATGCGGCAAAGGTTCTTGACGAAGCGGATGTGATATTGGCCAAAGGCCAGGGAAACTACGAATCGATGTCCGGACAGGGATGGCATGTTTTTTATGAGTTTCTGTGCAAGTGTGATCTGTTTACAAGTAAATTCAACGTTCCGAAGCTGACCGGAATGTTTGTTGAAGAAAATATATAAGGAGTATGATATGAATCCGGGAACTACTATTAACGATACTTTTTTCAGAAGATACCGCGAACTTGTAAGAAAGGAAATGATCCCCTTTCAGTGGAATGTTCTTAATGATGCCATAGATGTAAATATAGAAAGAGAACGTAACGATGCGTCCATACCTAATGAAAAAAGTCATGCTATTGCTAATTTCAGGATCGCTGCAGGACTTGAGAAAGGGCAACATTACGGTTGGGTTTTTCAGGACAGTGATGTATATAAATGGCTGGAGGCTGTAGCTTATTCTTTACAGAGCACACCGGATGACGATCTTAAGGCATTGGCGGACGGTGTTGTGGATCTTATAGAAGAGGCCCAGGAGGATGATGGTTATCTGAATACATATTTTTCCATAACGGAACCTGAAGGGAAATACAAGAGGCTTGGGGAGAGTCATGAATTATACTGTGCCGGACATTTTATCGAAGCGGCAGTAGCCTACCATGAAGCTACGAACAATGAAAAAGTTCTTAATACGGCTAAGAAGCTTGCGGATCATATCTGTAATACTTTCGGTAAAGAAGAAGGTAAGATCTGCGGAGTAGACGGGCATGAGGAGATAGAGATAGGTCTTATGCGACTTTTCCATCTGACGGGAGAAGTAAGATATCTTAAAGAGGCTGAGTTCTTTTTAAGGGAGAGAGGGCAGGATCCGGAGTTCTTTGATAAACAGTGGAAGGATGGCGGAAAGATGCTTATGGGCGGACTGGCCTCTTTACCCAAAAGCTATTTTCAGGTACATCTTCCGGTTGAAAAGCAGGAGACGGCGGAAGGTCATGCTGTAAGGCTTGTTTATATGTGTACTGCCCTGGCCGATCTGGCCGCAACCATAAAAGATGAGAGGCTGGCAGATGCCTGCAGGAGGATATGGAATAATATCGTAAAGAGGAGAATGTACATTACGGGAGGGATAGGATCAACGGTATTGGGTGAGTCTTTTACTCTTGATTACGATCTGCCCAATGATACCATGTATTGTGAAACCTGCGCATCCATAGGTCTCATGTTTTTTGCAAGGCAGATGTTAAGGATTGAAAGTAAAGGCGAATATGCGGATATAATGGAAAAGGCTCTTTATAATACGGCTCTTTCGGGAATGGCACTTGACGGAAAACACTTTTTCTATGTGAATCCACTTGAAGTCGATCCCAAAAAATCAAAGCTTGATCCTACAAAGAGTCATGTTAAGCCGGTCCGTCCCCAGTGGCTTGGATGTGCATGCTGCCCGCCAAACCTTGCAAGGATGATAACGTCGCTTGACCGGTATATTTATACCGAAAAGGAGGATGAGATATTAGTCAATCTGTTTATCAGCTCGGATGCGGAATTTAAAAACGGCGAAGTAACTATCAGTCAGGAAACAGAGTATCCCAAAACCGGAGAAACGGTAATAAAGGTAAATAATAACGGTGCCGATCTTATACGGATCGGAGTGAGGCTCCCATCATGGTCGGGAAAAAACAGGCTAAGTCCGGATGGCAGGGAATATGAAAGCGGTTCTCCAAACGGTTATTGCTATTTTGATATTAACAAGGGAGAGCACCTTATAAGGCTTGAAATGGATATGGAACCCAAGAGATGGTATACCAATCCCAAAGTATCGGAGAATATGGGTAAAGTCGCAATATCAAGAGGTCCGCAGGTTTACTGTATGGAAGAAGCGGATAACGGAGAAGATTTGCATTGTCTTTATCTTTTAAGAGATGCAAAGCTTTCTTATGAATGGAAGGAAGATCTTTTAAACGGAGTGGGTTTTATAAGTGCTGACGGGATAAGATATGAAACCGATGAGAAGTCCGGTCTGTATTTTTATGGAAAGAAGGCAGAATATAAAAAACAGACAATAAAAATGATACCATATTATGCCTGGGCCAACAGAGGAAAGAATGAAATGCGGGTGTGGATAAACGAAAAAGAATAATTTCGTTATTTACTCTTGAGAAATAAATATAAAAAATATATAATACCTAATGGTTAGCTTGTGCTAACACATGATGCGGAGGTGTATTAAGGATGAAAGCAGATTATAAAAACTGGATGCCAAAGGGCATGGTATACGGAACCGGGGGCGCGGCAGCAGTATCATTGGTACTTTTTCTGATATTTGCTTTAACGCCTTTATTAAGTGAAGGAAGGGTAAGGAATATCGTTGTGATTGTATTTTTGATCATTACCTGTATTCTGATATGTGTGACTATATGGATGTATCTTATGTACAGTGCCTTTTCTTATGATGGAAACAGACAGATGTCTAAACAGATAATAGAGGGAGTGGCTTCGTATGTAACTATTCCCGAAGGAGGCAGGGGTCTTGATGTGGGATGCGGAAGCGGAGCGCTTACCATTGCCTGTGCAAAAAGGAACCCTAAGGCGAGTATGCTGGGTGTGGACCGCTGGGGTAAGGAGTATGCCCCCTTCAGCAAAAATCTATGTGAAAATAATGCAAAGGCGGAGGGAGTAAATAACGTATCTTTTGAACGGGGGGATGCGACAAAACTTCCTTTTGAGGATGAAACATTTGATGTAATTACAAGTAATTACGTTTACCATAATATTCCGAGTAACGACAGACAGTCCATTCTTCTTGAAAGCTTAAGGACGCTTAAGAAGGGTGGAACCTTTGCCATCCATGATATAATGTCTGCTGCAAAATACAAGGATATGGACGGGTTTGTTCAGAAACTTAAAGGGATGGGATATTCGGAAGTCAAGCTTATAGATACAACAAAGGGAATGTTTATGAGTAATTTTGAGGCTACCTGGATGGGTCTGTCGGGTTCAAAAATTCTGGTTGGGAGGAAATGATCCATGGGACTGTTTAAAAAATTTGTAAATCAGACAAGGAAGCCGGAAGGTTTTCTCGGGAAAATGATGGTAAACGGAATGAATGGCGGTCATGCAAGTCTTGCTGACTGGGGTATGTCATACCTTTTTGATATTTCCCCGAGAGAAATGGTTG
>JAILKH010000093.1 GCA_024693925.1 Lachnospiraceae bacterium
AGAGCCTATAGGAATACCTGTTTTTTTCTCGATTATTATAAATTGAATGACTTTACCTTTATCCACCTTATTCTTTAACCAGTTCAGATGATCCTCACGGGTAATATCTTTTTTATAAAGGAAATTTTTCTTTACATTATAGGAATTTCTCCATTTAAGTATGAGATCCGTATCTTCTTCCGTTATAAACTTATATATTAGATTTTCACTTTCAATATTACTCAATATTTCCATTATAGATACCTGTAAATTTAAATACTGATTCTTTTTGACCTTATCGCTCTTATTGTCAAATATAATACATTATACATCATCCATACCAGTCCGCAAACCAGCGAAAAAACAAATAATATGATATATATCTTCTTTACTGCATATCTTATATGCATATCCTGCTTTTCTTCGGATCGGGTCAGGTATACTCTGACCCGGTTTCTGTTCCCTTTCTCCAGCTTCAATTCTTTACCATTCTGATCATAAGCTGTATAACCCTCATAATAGAATAACGGAAATTCCATATATTCATTATTTCCACTGCAGGTATAACTGCAGTCAATATCGGTATTTATCTTACTGTATGAATATGCTTTTATCTTATCATAATCCGAAAACTCACCGGTATCCGTAGAATACCATTCACTAAGAGTTCCCTCCGGCAGATAATCTTCCATAACAGTGTTTATCTCTCCCGCAAGGGTATCATTAAATAATTTATCTCCCGTATAGTAATCATAAAAATTAATGATCACTCCAAACGTAAAAGCCGCACCGATTATATTCCGTATCCTTTTTCTTGCCCGTGTACGTGAGTCCAGATTACTGCATACCACTTCTGCGGCAACATAAGCCACATACGGTACCGCCAGAAAATGAAATCTTAAAGGATATTGCATCATGGAAAGAAAGACATCAATAATACGTATTTTTCCGAAAACAAACCAGGGAAACACCGGCAAAGCCATACAAACCGATATAAATCCTATAGAAAAAATACCGCGTCCGAATTTTGTAAGATTTCCCGATTTTCTTACTCCGACATAAGAAACAATAAGTACAACAAGTGCTATTAAGTTATTGATCTCTCTTTGAAACTCTACCGGATAATGATAAAAATCCGTCCAGGCAAGGGCTTCCCGGTTCCATTTGGTAAAATAAAAATCAAAAAATGGCAGGAGCGTACCTATAGACAAAATCACAAAAGCCGTCGCAGCTTTTAACAGAGAATATAAAACTCCTTTCTCCGTAAGTTTTTTTATATGAAACAGTATATAAAGCATTAAAGCTATGACCGACAAGGCAAAACCCATAACATGGGAACAGGACATTCCCCATAAACCCACCGCTATATATTTCCATCTAAAGCCTCTTTTATTCAGAGTTTCATGCATTCCCACAACTAAAAAAGGCAAAAATACAAGCGCAGTCCCCATTCCCGCTCCGGCTCCGAGCCCCATCATAACAAATAAACGAAAAGGTTCAAGAAGATAAAAAACCGCACCGATAACTCCCCATCTTATGGATGAAAACATTCTTTCCGCACAGACAAAAGCCACAACGGCCGTCGCGATATTAACCATTATCATATACAGATTATAAGAAAAGGGAACCGAAACATTTAATAATCTTAACAACGCCGGAATATACAAAAACAGGCCCGGCTGCAGAACTATCAATTCTCCGTACTGATTGGCATAATTAGGACCTATTATAACAGGAAACTGTCCGTCACGTAACCCCTGCGATATTGCCTCTATACGTTTCATGTGCGCCTGTGTATCAATTTCATAATAAGTTCCTCTTACCATAAAAGGGATATTTACGATTACGAGAGTAATAACAAAAAGCCCCACATAAGACCAGCCGGTAAAGGTAAGCTTCAGTCTGTTAAAAACCAGAATAAAGATAACCAGAACAGCTGCCGTTAAAACCGCCAAAACCATGTACACATAATAATCCCTGTACAAATGCTTACATGATCTGATACTTAAATTGTTTAATCTGAATTCTCCGTCCCCGGATTGATAAAACTTGATCTTTCCTCTGTCGGTACCATTGGGTAAAACCAGTCTTTCATCACTGATCTTTACTACCTCCCCATAGGTTGGCGAAAGCTCTATATTATACACACAGTCATTATTTCCCTGCACCAAAAGACTTACAGGTATATCCGAATAGTACTCTATTTCGATCACATAACCGCCCACAGGTAAAATAAACGGTTTTGTTGCAAATATATAATCTCCGGAAGCCTTATCCGACCTTATAATACCCTCCGTAAATACCGCATCTTTCAATTCCATATTTTCCAAAGCAAAATCATACTCATAAGTCGTTTTTTGTTTCTTCAAAGCCACGGCTATTATAAAGAGCATGGAAATGACCACAAAGAATATAGCTGCCGTCTTCTGTTTAAATGTAAGCTTAATATAAAAATCTCTTTTCATTTCTTCCCTGATTTAAACAAAATATTTGTCTTAACAAACTTAATTATAATAACCGGGATCATACCTAAAAGAAAAACGGAAATCAGATACGGAATAAAAACCGGTATCGGACACCCTTTATTAAATATCCTGTAAACATTTATGCATACATCTTCCCGTAATACCTCTTCAAATAAATAAATTATAAATATACCGCTTCCCACATAATTGATAAGACGTGTTAACATCATGGATTTTATACCATCGCCGCACATATTTTTTATCAGATAAAATATACAGAATGCCGGTATAAAAACCATACTTTCTATATAGGAAAAACTCCACTGTCCTTTTTTTACAAATTCACCATATGTTAATATATAACAACCGAAAACATTTATTATAATAAGCAATACCCCGAAGGTTCCCCTGCGAAAAAATAAAGGAACCTTATTTCCTGTGTCATTATTAAGTTTATCAAAACCCGTATCTATACAATATCCCATAACCGGATACAAAATACCCACAGATAACAAGGGTATGTTAAAGTATGTTATCCCTCCCGCAAATCCGGTTAAAAACGGCATAATAAATCCAAAGGAAACAGCCAGCACCGCAAAATAACCTTTCTCTTTATCATCCAGATTAACCGTCATTTTCCTCAAAAAAGGAAGCATCATCAAAAACGCTATATACACATATAAAAACCATAGCGGAGTTACGATCGGTTGCATATACACCATTTTCAAAAAATAAACAATGCTGAAACCATATTC
This sequence comes from Lachnospiraceae bacterium, assembly GCA_024693925.1. Classification (GTDB taxonomy): domain Bacteria; phylum Bacillota; class Clostridia; order Lachnospirales; family Lachnospiraceae; genus UBA2868. Next base: position 3,200 of record JAILKH010000093.1, read on the forward strand.
CGGATGTTTTAAATACAACCTTATATAATAAAACAATGATATCAGGATAAGGACAAAAAACATTTTTACGACCCGTTTAAAAAATAAATCTTTAAACGTTTCTTTTTTAGGGATAAGCAGGGCTCCCGATACCATAAAAAACAAAGGAACCCCCGTCTTTGACAGATTAGATAATAATACGGAAATAAACCTTATAAGTCCCGATTCCGTCACTGAAAAGAATTCATATCCATACTGTCCGGTATGATTAAACAATACGCATATAAATGCTATGATCCTTATTACTTCCAAATAAACCTTCTTCTTCATTTACCTTCACTCACCAAACTCAACAATACAATTTAAATCCTCATCATATTTATATATTTTTCCTCCCACATTATCTATATCTTCCGCAAATGCAGATTTAACCGTATCCAGCTTATCTCCCGATCTTATCAGACGATCGGAAAAATAAACATAATATGCACTTTCATCCAGGCATTTATATAATAATTCCTCCGAATGGTCAGTATCCGGATTTTCGACCATATATTCCGCCGGAATCAAAGGTATAAGATCATAAAGCATACCACGCGAATAAACAGAATTTCCCTCACTTGTGACCACCATCACGGTCCTCACTTCCAGATCCTCGACTTTAAATTTTTCAATCTCTTTACGGACCTCCATGGTTTCTTCATATTCTTTTAAATGCTTACTCATATAACGAGACGGTACAAGATTATTTACAAGGTTTTCCCAAGGCATACACATTACGAAAACGGCAATAAGAACGCTAAACCTCCAATCTTCTTTACTCCCTTTTTTATCTTTGAGGGACGCATTAATACATACTATCATCAAAACAAGATATAACACAGCCAATGCATATGTACCCAGATATCTGTCAATACTGGACATACTCTCTGCTTCCCACCGGTCAAACACAAAAAGATAAGTATATAATAATACCAGCAGATAACCGATAAGTCCCATTCCCACAACCGCAAATCCGATATACCACTTTTTCCTTACCTGACCCTGCAATACAAGTGTCGCAAGCAGAAGACACACCAAAAAAATCACTCCGAACAATGTTAAACCGTTATTTTCAAGACTTAAATGATATGAAAACAGATCATTAATAAAATCCCTTACGGTAGAATTTGCATATTCGGGAAAATCAATTCCCCGTCCGCTGATACTCTGAGAAAGCTTACCCGATAAATACACCGAATTACCTTTAAGATTACAAAAAATTTTCCAGGATAAATAGAATCCCGTACTGATCCCCGCATCAACAAACCACATTAGAGGACCGCTTGTTTTTTTATATCCTTTCTTTTTACAATATATATATTCTCCGATCCCTATCACTGCCCAGGTACCAAGTGCTATACAGGTAAAGATAAATGCAATTTGCTTAATAAGCGTTAAACAGCTTAGAGAAAGTAATATCTTCAAATGACAGAACTTATCCTTTCTGTCCACACAGATAATATGGATAAGGGCATAACCAAACAGACACGCCATAAGAGTATCCATAGATAAACTCTCTAACAATTCATACATAAACAAAAACGGCAGTCCGAATGCTGATAACCCGAGAAATACATTCTTTACCGGGCCGTTTTTATAATTCAATTGTTTAAACAAAGGCAAAATGCAGGTATATATCAAAAACATCTTGTACCGAAACATCAAAGGTTCATCAAAACCTCCCTGCCCCAGAAACCCCCAATAAAAGAAGAGCTGCATAAGCGGCAGATAACTTCTGTACAAAGTGGCACTATGACTTCCTGTCGGCATAGTTCCGTAATAATACATATCTTTGGGAAAAGTGGCATTATAATGAAAATCATCCCAAACGGTAATAAAATGATTACTGTAAGCAATAAACATAATTGTAAGCACCAGTAAATAAAAAAGAAAACCGGGTTTTATAAGGATTTCTTTAAGTCTTATCTTGTCGGGAAATAATCTTTTCTTTTTTATAACATAAAAAAGAACGATAAGAACAAAAACTATAAGACTTGCCTCATAGGAATGATGTGCCTTACCCAGGATTGCTATTACATAAAGCATTAGCAGTAATGAAAAAACCGCCACGGGAATCACATCTTCTATTTCCTTCTGCAAATAATCCGCCAAAATAAGAGCAATAACCAATATAAGCAACAGATTTACTATATACATAACAATACTCTCCGATCAGCAAAATATAACTTAACTTAGCCCGGTATACCTTGTTCTACCTGCTTTTTTGCAACAATTCCGGATAAAACTTCCTCCAGGCATGAACCGCATAAGGAATATTTCCTTTTTCAATTTCTTCTCTCATGTTCTCTTCAAGCGCAAAACCCTTTGCATCTTCAAAAGATGCGGCATTATAATCCGTTAAGCTATCATATGCAAACCATGAAAAAAACATATCCTCATTAAAACGCCAGTAAAAATCAATAAGATTCTTCTTACGGATTATCAGATTATAAGAATTCATAATATGACGCAATGAAAAACCACCGTTACCAACGGTGATCTCCTCCGGATACTTTACTATAACAAGTTTAAATCTGTCTTTTACGGTATATGGTTTACAAAAGGGACCTTTCGGCCAGACTGCACCCCAATAATCATATTTTTTCTGTTTTGATATCCCTATAAATTCTTCCAGTGTATGTTCCGTATTAACTATATACGTATCGGTCTGAGCGATCAGCATATATTCATAATCCAGAAAAGAACGATAAAACTCTTCGGACAACAATAAACGACTGTAACTTTTATTGGATTTAAAATACTTTCTTTTAAATTGTTTAAAATGAATATTATTAACAAACAGTTCTTTGGTTGACCCATTTGGTCTATCTGTTATATCCTTTTTAAAAATATCTATTATTATCTCCTCATATGCAAATATATCCATTGTAAAAGGATGAATAAAAAAAATATCGTAATCCTTTAAAATACTGCAGTTCCTCTTTATTGAAATCACTTCATCATCCGTCGGGACTATATTATATATAGGGATTATCACACAACAATCTTTCATCGTACCATACCACTGTATTAAATATTTTTTCGGATTCATAACCACATCAAACTTCCTTATGGATACATTTATCCTTTCCACCAAATCAAGATTATAACATGGTTTTTTTTCCGCTTCTACCTTTATATAACAAAAAATAACCCGGTGATAACACCGGGTTATTTCAACTTCTCTTAATTTATAAAGCTGTACTTACATCATACCGCCCATTCCGCCTCCTGCAGGCATTGCGGGAGTCTCTTCTTTAATATTGGCTACAACCGACTCGGTTGTCAAGAATGTTGATGCAACACTGTTTGCATTCTGGAGCGCAGATCTTGTTACCTTTACGGGATCAAGAATTCCAGATTTAACCATATCAACATACTCGCCGCTTAAAGCATCAAATCCCATACCATCCTTGGACTCTTTAACGTTATTTATAATAACCGCACCTTCAAGCCCTGCATTTGCAGCTATATGATAAAGGGGAGCCTCAAGCGCTTTCATTACAATATTTGCGCCAGTCTTCTCATCACCGGTCAGCTTTTCAGCAAGTTTAGCTACCTTCTTCTGAGCATGGATATATGCCGAACCGCCACCGGCTATAATACCTTCTTCGACTGCTGCTCTTGTTGCTGCCAATGCATCTTCCATACGAAGCTTGGCTTCCTTCATTTCAGTTTCCGTTGCAGCACCCACACGAATAACCGCTACTCCGCCGGCAAGCTTTGCAAGTCTCTCCTGAAGCTTCTCTTTATCAAAATCGGAAGTTGTCTCTTCTATCTGAAGCTTGATCTGGCTTATACGGGCTTCAATGGCTTTCTTATCGCCTTCGCCATCAACTATTACTGTATTTTCTTTTTGAACTTTAACGGACTTAGCACGTCCAAGCTGCTCAAGTGTGGTCTCTTTAAGATCAAGTCCAAGATCATCGGAAATCACCTGACCGCCTGTAAGTATGGCAATATCCTCGAGCATTGCCTTCCTTCTGTCTCCGTAACCCGGAGCCTTAACTCCCACTACCTGGAAAGTTCCGCGCAGCTTATTTACAATAAGTGTAGTAAGTGCTTCACCCTCAATATCTTCTGCGATTATAAGCAATTTAGAACCTGATTGTACGATCTGCTCAAGCAGCGGAAGGATATCCTGGATATTTGATATCTTCTTATCTGTAATAAGGATATAAGGATTCTCAAGATTGGCTTCCATTTTATCCATATCTGTTGCCATATAAGCCGAAATATAACCACGGTCAAACTGCATACCTTCAACAAGGTCAAGCTCTGTTAACATGGTTTTGCTTTCCTCAATTGTGATCACACCGTCGCCGGAAACCTTTTCCATTGCATCCGCAACCATATTTCCGACTTCATCATCACCTGCGGAGATTGCAGCTACTCTTGCGATATGTTCTTTACCATTAACCTTACTGGACATCTTTGCAATAGCATCTACCGCTTCCTGGGTTGCCTTCTTCATTCCCTTTCTCATAATGATGGGATTTGCTCCGGCAGCAAGATTCTTCATTCCCTCATCTATCATTGCCTGAGCAAGTACAGTAGCCGTTGTAGTTCCGTCACCTGCAGCATCATTTGTCTTTGTTGCAACTTCTTTAACCAGCTGAGCTCCCATATTTTCAAATGCATCTTCAAGTTCGATTTCTTTTGCTATCGTAACACCATCGTTAGTAATAAGGGGCGCACCGTAACTCTTGTCAAGTACAACATTTCTTCCTTTAGGGCCTAATGTCACCCTTACAGTATTGGCAAGCTTATCAACGCCTGCCACCAAAGCCTCACGAGCTTCTGCTCCATATTTGATCTCTTTAGCCATTTTGAGTTCCTCCTAAATTTATTTACGTCTGATTTTTAAACCGATCTTTATTTCTTTAAGATCATTCGATCACAGCAAGAATGTCCGACTGTTTAACAATAATATATTCTTCATCATCAAGCTTCACATCCGTTCCCGAATACTTGGAATATATAACCTGCTGTCCTTCTTTAACTTCCATTTTAACTTCTTTACCGTCAACTACTCCTCCGGGGCCAACGGCAATAACCTCTGCCTGCTGAGGTTTTTCTTTATTCTGTCCCGGTAAAACTATACCCGACTTAGTGGTTTCTTCAGCTTCGAGCTGTTTAAGTACTACTCTGTCACCTAATGGTACTAATCTCATTATGATCGCCTCCTGTAAAATATTAAAAATATTTATCAATCCTGTATTTTGTTAGCACTCTTTTCATTCGAGTGCTAACACAATAATTATAATAATCCTACTTTATATGCTTGTCAACAGAATTTTTATTTTTTTAGCAATAGTTTTCCCTCATTTGTTTTCGACTTTTTTCCTTTGGGCTTCAACTTTATATAATTCCAATTCAAATTCCTGACGATTCCTTTGCACTATAGTCTCAAGAAGCATTCCGGAAAATAATGACTGAATGGCCGCCATCATTACAAAACCGCATACTATAAGAGTGGGAAATCTCGGAACCAGCCCGGTTTCTATATATTCCGCGAATACCGGTAATGCAAACAAGACGGAACAGACTGCCAGAAGCAATGCCAGAGTTCCAAAGAACTTTAAAGGTTTATAATTCTTATAAAGTTTTATGATGGTGGTTATAACCTTAAATCCGTCGCTATAAGTATTCAGCTTCGAAACGCTTCCCTCCGGTCTGTCCCTGTATTCAACCACGACATTATCAAGGAGCATATTTTTATCCACTGCATGTATTGTCATTTCCGTCTCTATCTCAAATCCTTTTGACAAAACGGGAAATGATTTTACAAAACGGTAACTAAATGCCCGATATCCGGTCATTATATCTTTTACATCATTATCAAACAGCAAATTGATGGTTTTTCTCACCAGATAATTACCCATGTTATGAAAAGGGCGCTTATTCTCTTCGAAATAAGTAGAGGAAAGTCTGTCTCCTATAACCATATCCACTTTTCGCTCTATTACCTTCCTGCACATTTCTCTGGAAGGTTCCGCAGGATATGTATCATCACCGTCTACCATCAGATAACATTCCGCATCTATATCCGCAAACATACGGCGTATGACATTTCCCTTTCCCTGATGATATTCATATCTTACTATTGCACCGGCATCCCTTGCTATCTCGTCGGTCCCATCGGTAGAATTATTATCATATACGTATATTTTTGCTTCCGGCAAAACCTTTCTGTAATCATTTATTACCTTTGCTATAGTCTTACTCTCATTATAACAGGGAATCAAAACAGCAATATTATCCATGATCTATCTCTTCCTTTTTTAACAGTATTACGGATTATATACCCCGAACAGATTTTTAAAAAGTATACCCATAAGCTCACTGTTTCCCTTAAAAAAACTTATCTTTGTCGGTATCTTTCCCTTATTTGGATAAGCTCTGGTAACCGGTATCTCACATACTTTCATTCCCAGTTGTGAAGCCCTTACGGACAGATATGCCAAAAGCTCATATGTTACGAAAATTTCCCTTAAGGGTTTAACTCTTTCATCCGTCAGATATCTCATGGAATATGCTCTGTACGCATTCGTAGTATCCGTAAATTTATAATGGGCGGTAACGGATATTATCGGTGCGTGTATCAATCTTACCGAAATATATCTTATCATTGGAGTATTTATTGCCCTTCCCCCTTTTACAAAACGGGAACCCTGAACAAAATCGTATCCCCGGTCCAGCTTATCTATAAAACGGGGAATATCCTCTATACTGTCTTTATCATTTCCATCGATGGTTACTATACCTTTATATCCTCGTTCATGGGCCCACCACATACCCATTCTGAGCTGTGCACCCTGTCTGCCCTCACTGAGTTTTACAAGTAATGAATTTACACCCTGATCAATAAGTTTTGAAGCATCCATACTTCCGTCATTTGAACCTCCATCGCAAATAATTATATCCGCATATGAAGATATATTATTATCTTTGGCCCTTTTTAATTCATTATGTATCCTTTCGCCCTCGTTTATAACAGGGATAAGCACGGCATAGTCTCTGCATTTCACAGGCTTTTCATCACTACCTTCCTGCCTTCTTATTGGGCCATCTGACAATAAAAGGCAGAAATCTGTTAACAAACATAACTATGGGGATCTCCAAAATAAGAACAATTATCAGAATTATTATATCATCTGCATATCTGTTGATTCGCGGCACATATTTAATATATTTCTCATATACGAACGCAAGTACCGGCAACGGATTATGCGTTGCCATCATGGTAAGCGAATTCCTTCCGAAAAATTCCAAAACCTTGCATTTAATATTCAGTGCCTCTCCCAGATACAGAATAGAAGCAGATGTTAATATTCCCGTCAGATACTGTAAAGGAAGACTGACAATCCTTACAAAAGCATAATCCACAAAATGATTGGGCTGAGCTATGGGAAAATCAATTATAAGCCAGATAATACATATTGTGACCATGATTTTTTTATTGATCTTAAACAACAAACTCTTGTATTCAAAATAGAAATACCCCGCAAAAATAAATACGGCTGACATAAGTACCCTGGTAAACTTCACAAACAAAAACCATCCGTCCGCATATTCCTCAATAATACCATAATGAAGAATACAATAACATATAAGACTTAAAACAAAAACAACACCAAAAGATATCCATTCACCGGTAATCTTATCCGTCTGCTTATCATTTCTTCCAAAATATCTCAGCATTAAAACACAAATTACTTCCGCAAAAAATAATGTCGGCATAAACCACAAGGCATCATACCCCGATAAGGAAACCGTACTTTTGATTATTTCCAGAATATTTGAAAAACTACCCTGTTTAAACACTACCCGCATAAAAGTATAATACAGGATTATAAGAAGAGAAAACGCAAAATACGGATACATAACCCCTTTTATTCGTTTAAGGATAATAGAAAAAAATCCTTCTCCTCTCCATCTGTCCAGATAATTAAGCAAAGCACCCGATACAAAGAAGAAAATCGCCATACAGAATGAACCTATCCATGAACACAGCGGATTGTCCCCGGTATCAACGTGGGCCAGGATAACCACAACAATTCCGATCCCTCTTGCTATATCCAGATAATTTAATTTTTCCTTATGTTTACTTTTTTCAGACATTCTTTATGTATATTCCTTATTATTTTTTATAAAATACCATTCAACTCCTGATATGTCCGTTTAGCAAAACTATCGGTCATCCCGCTGACATAATCGGTAACCATTAACAGACGTAAATACAATTTTTCAGCTTCATTCTTTCCCGCCGAATACTTATAATAAATCCGCAGATAATTATCGGAAATAAGCCTTGTGATCTTATCCCTTAATGCGGTTTTATTCGCTTTCCATAAAGGAGTATCAAAATATATAAAAGCATCCACATATTTATCAAGTAAAAAATCAAATATAACGGATGCAGATACCTCAAGCTTAAGAATAGGTTTGCTTACAAATACATATCTATACGCTATATCGGACAAGGCAGCTACGATACATTCTCCCTTTGAAGCACTTAAAATATCACTTTTATATTCTCCGCGCATTATTTCATTATATCCTGAAATAAAAGCATCCGTAACAGAAGCTATAAGTATTCCCTGAACTCTTACTATCCAGTTCTGTACGGAATAAAGATCCGGATTATCATACCCCTTTTCAAGCGCCTTATTATAGTACTTATCCAATATTCCAATGATATCCGAGAAACAGCAGACCTTTTCCTTATCCTTTTTATTCTCTATCTCAGGCAGCCGATTATTAAGCTCCTCTTTAAGAATGCTATAATTAAGCATACCTTTTTTTACCGCATCTTCAATATCGGCCGTATTATATGCGATATCATCTGCCGCTTCCAATAAATATGTAAGAGGATGTCTGTTTCCGTTTAAACCACAGGATTCCTGTATATTGTCAAAGTTCTCTTTATCCGCAAGAAAATAACCCATTTTTTTGGTTTTTATATTTCTGCCGGGATCATTAACATCATATCCTATCTCCATTGAAGAACCCGGATACTTAATGATCGTTGCAAGTAATGCTTTTGTAAGATTCATTCCGTGCTCATCCACAAGAAAATGCAGTTTTGTAACTACGCGTAAAGCCTGCGTATTTCCTTCAAAATTAAAAAAATCCTTCTGCATCTGTACGGACAGTATATCCGTCAATACCTTACCTTCGTACGAAAACTTACCTAGATTCTTCTTAAACCAATCCTGGATCGCACTTTCTCCAAAATGTCCGAATGCCGGATTTCCTATGTCATGAATCAAGCCCGCACATTGCAAAACATCACAGATATCCTCCTTTGTTCCTTTATCGAATCCATCATCCAATCCCTCATTGATTATCCGTGTTCCTACACTTTGACCCAATGACTTTGCAAAAGACGATACCTCCAGGGAGTGTGTAAGCCTTGTTCTGACAAAATCACTGTTATCCAGAGGGAACACCTGTGTTTTATCCTGTAGCCTTCTAAATGAAGGACTCGATATGATCCTATGATAATCCTTTTCAAACTCGGTTCTCAAATCCGTCGATCCCGGAGACTTAGAGTATTGCCTAAGTCGTTCAGGACACATCAGTCTTATCCAATTCATATTATTTCCTTATAAGAAAATCCGCTCTAAAAAGCGGATTTTCTTTCTCTCCTTCTACACCGAAGCCTTTGTAAAATACTTTCACCCTTTATATCCGGGATCAAATAAATTATATTTTAATATACAATAAATAGCTCTGAATCCGTCCTTAACACCTATCTTTTTCCCTTCATCATAACTTCTGGGATAATAAGAGATAGGAACTTCATATACCTTACATCTCTTCTTTGCAATTTTTGCGGTTATCTCCGGTTCAAAACCAAACCTGTTCTCTTTGATGGGAATGCTCTGAATTATCTCCCGTCTGAACATTTTATAACAGGTTTCCATATCCGTTAAAGAAAGATCCGAAAAAAGGTTGGACATAAAAGTCAGAAACTTATTTCCCGCACTATGATAAAATCTTTTTATCATATATTTTTCACTTCTGGCATATCTGCTGCCATATACTACGTCAGCATCTGCACGACCGCTTACAAAGGGTTCTATGAGCACATTATAATCCTTGGGATCATATTCATTATCAGCATCCTGAACCACAACAAGATCACCTGTTGCCGCCATAAAACCATGGCGTAATGCTGCTCCCTTTCCCATATTTTTCTTATGATACAATACCTTATCTACCTGCTTATATATTTCTGTCTGAAGCATTTCCCGGGTACCGTCTGTGGAAAGATCATCAACGATAATTATCTCAATATTTTTTACACCGCTATTCTTCACTGCCTGAATTATGTTTTCAATAGAATTCTTTTCATTATAGCAGGGAATAACCACGGAAAGCTTTAAAGTATCTGTATTTAACCTCATGTTTCCTTCCTCTCATCACCACCCATAGGTTATGGTTTAATGTTTATCGAAATAGTGGATTCATTAACATTTGCTTCTATATCTCTTGTCACCGGTTCCGACCAGGCAGGATTACTTATAGTCAATGTATACATACAAGGCAATAGCGGAGCTATATCAGCACTCTGCCCGGCATTAACCACCTGATCCGAAAATCCCGGCAATGAAATAGTAGTATCATCATAACCCATATTAACCACAAACTTAATATAGGGTAACTTAACCAAAAAAACTCCCTCATTTTGTGCCGAGTACTTATCATCCGAAAACTCTTCCAACAATGCAGTCCTTTTTTCCGAATTTGTCGACATATATGTAACAAAATGATCCACCACCGACTGCGGATATCCCTTCAGATTACCCTGATCATCTTCATAGGCCAGCTTAGTCCCTACAAAATCAGTATCTCCTGAAGCGATTGCTTTTTCAAGCTGTGATAATAATTCCTTATAGGATTCAGCCCTGCTATATTCCGAACTTTCCGAACCATTATCAAGAACCATTGTTGCTCCCGAGGTCTGACCTTTGGAATCTGTATTATCTGCTGTATCCGTCGAAGCCTCAGACAATCCGTTTTCTCCGGATGAGCCTTCTGTCACCGGCTGTTCTCCGATTGCTGTCGGTGCAGCAGGAACCTCCGTTCCGTCCTCATTATACATATTGGAAGCTGATTTTTTTAATCCTCCTGCGACTGCATTTTCATATATATTTTTAAACAGACCGTTATACGTAACCATGTCTGTCGGAATATTATATTCTCTTTCCGATGACTTATGGGTTTTACCGTATGCCAATAACGCTATAAACAAACAGAGCAACAATATGCCGGAATATACAATAGCCGAATATCCTGTAAGTCCTTCCATAATATTTGCGGAAAGAACACCGTTTCTTTCTCTGCCTGAATCCTCTCTATCATTTCCGAAAAGATTATTTGGATTATTTACCTTACGTTTATCATATCTTCCCGAATAATCATTGCCTCTTGATCCTTTTTTTTCTTCATTCCGCAACCGGCTCATTAACCGTCCTGATGAAAGGTGCTCCGGATCATCCCCCGGATTCGGATTTCTTTTATCGGATATACCCTGCATCTTGGGATTCACTCTTTGATTCATCCCATCCTGCACAGGCACACCCTGCATCTTAGGATTCATCCTCTGGTTCATTCCGTTCTGTATAGGCATACCCTGCATACCCGGATTCATACGCTGATTCATTCCGTTCTGCATAGGCATACCCTGCATACCCGGATTCATACGCTGATTCACTCCGTTCTGTATAGGCATACCCTGCATCTGCGGATTCATCCTCCGGTTCATTCCATTCTGCACAGACATACCCGGCATCTGCGGATTTATCCCTTGATTCGGCATCCTCTCTCCCTGTCTTTTCTCAGAAAACATATCTTGATCTGACATATTTTGATTTGATATACTTTGTCCGGGCATTCTTAAATTAGGCTCCATTTCCTGCCCCCATTTAGCCGGAACCGGGTCATCCCGGTAACTGATCCTTCCCTCATTTTCATTGTTATAATTCATTATTCTCTCCCACAACCCCTAAAACTACCTATCTCATCTAAAAATAACCTATAATATAATAACATAAATGATAAAAAAAGAATAGATAAACTTTATGCTAAACTCTTTTAATTTATTTCATTCGGAATCCATCCCGAATACTTTCACCGCGTAATTCCACTGCCTCAAGATTACCCTCATACAAAATTGCAGGAAAATCATAATACCATATCTGATCTCCTTCTGTCAGCGGATAAAATATTTTAATTCCGTTCCATTCTTTGGAATCCGATTTTGCCTTAGGATAATCCTGCTGTAAAATCATATAATCTGCCGATATATTCTCCAAAAAATAAGTTTTATCATCACTTGCAAACATATACGTACCTTTGATAATATCCTTGCACATAACAACTCCAAGCAGAATATAGAGAACCACTCTTATTTTATGTTGTATCAGCGAAAATACATTTAATGTTATATCACCCAAAGCATATAAAGGAAGTATTATAATATAACCGTAACCGAATCTGTTTGACGGAGCCGATATCATAAAAAATGCAAAACTCAACAGAATTATCCCCCCAAAAAACACATAAGGTCTTTGTTCTTTATACTTTTGCGGGATTAGAATCCTATTTACCTTTCCCCTTTTTACTAAACCGATCACCTCATAAACCATCCACGCAACACTTCTTACCATAATAACAAAAGCCGCTGTAAATGCGGATAAGGACAGATATCGGTTAGCTTTCCCCTGCTCGCTCCACCATACGGGAAACCATTCGGTTATCGTCTGATCAATATACTTAACATCCTTTGTATATCTTGCCCATACGATTATTTCATCCGCCTCATACCGTACTCCGCTTGCCGGTATCTTCCAGTCAAACGAGAAAAGATCAATGGCCGGAAACGGATAAATAAACCATCCCGTAATAATAATATTTCTAATAAAATAAGGTGCAACCAATAATGCTCCCATTATTATATATTTGATTATATCCCTGTATTTTCTTTCCTTTAACAAAACTCCCGCAGGCTGTATTGCCAAAAGTGCCAAAATACCAACGCTTAATTTGATACTTACAAGAAATACCGCCATAACACTCAATAACGCATATTCACTTACCGAATAATAAGCATCATTTTTTATGTATCCCCTATCCTTTTCTCTGTCAATAATTTCAACCCAACGTATGCACAACCATACAATAAGCCAGATAACCCCCTGATCGGTTGAAGGAGATATCATTTCCACCGCAACTATAAAAAAATATACAAAAGGCGAAAAATACATAAAAAAAACGACTCTGAACTTAGCACCGGTTTTTGAAAGAATACCCCATAAGGAATAAACCATCACAAACCCCGCCAAAAATCCGGAAACGGAATGAAGCGATCTTCCCAGAAATCCAAAACTGTATAGAGCACACAGGCAAAAATAGGAACTGTTAAAACCGAGCCTTGTCTGCATATGTGCCAAACCCTTTATAACCCCATAACTCTCTATCCAATGAATACTCTGCGCATGATATGTTCCCGTATCATATGTGAATTTCCCATAACATGTAAAATAAAGACACAGCAACACGATCAATATCGTCCCAGCCATACCTGTCGTTTTAATGATCAATGATCTGTAAGATATGAGATCCTTTTTTTTAGGCTTTTTTATACCGGTTAACCTACCGGTGAAATATGACAAATACTTTTCCCTGTCAGTTACCAAAAACAATAAACAGGAAATAACAAGAATAATATTAGCCGCAAAACCAACCCCATCAATAAGACTAAAGTATCCTGCATATGCAGTGATAACACATATTCCGCATACAACACAGCTTCCGGGATTTAATTCCTTTGATCTTCCTTTGGAATACAAAATCCTGTTAAGTATAAAAAAACCTGTGATAAAACAAGTAACAAAAATATATAACCAATTTAATAAAGTAATGAGCATTTATTCCCCTTCAGTATTTGCTTAAATCATCTTATATTTCCCATATATTCATTACGGGCATCTATTTCATCCTGTCTTTTTTTATACACCGTATTAAGCAGCAAAAGCAACGGAATACTTATACATATTACATTAACCAGAGCTATTCCGAAATATTTAAGCCCCTGAAAGATAGTCACTCTGATATCCTCTGACTGAAAATAAAACATGCACAACGGATATATACAGATCCATACCAACATAACAAGAACGCCTTCCACAACTATATAATCCGTAATCCTTATCCCAAAAAATTTCCCCACTCCGACCATAAACTTATCCTTGTAATGACCTGTTCCCAAACCCAGGATCACAAGATAAACAATACTGTCAACCGAAGGATTTCCCGCCAATACCATATGAAGAATCAAATAAGCGGTAAAAGGAATCATTACACCGACTACAGATCCGTATATTGCGGCTATCACAACAACTATAAGTGAACATAATTGTATAAGCCATATCTGTGGCAGCTTCATATTTTCACCCAAATACAGAAATGCGATCAATAATAATATCATCCCGAATAAGGTTGCCATTACACTTTCGTTATCAAATTTATTATCCATTTATAAAACCTCTTTTTAATATACCGGCAGAATAATTCTTCGTTGTATGATCAGAATATCAAATTAAGTTTAACACAGGCCATGGAATATTAACAGTGCATTTATGTTTAGTCGAATAAATGATAAGTTCTCCTATTTCCTTACCCGTCATGTTCAACAGGGCTTTTGCATAATATTCAAGTTGCACATGATAGCGATTTACCAATTCCTCCGTTTTTTCTACCGCATCCGTTTTATAATCCACTATCACCAGTTTATCATCTTCAATAAAATACGCGTCTATGATACCCTGTATCAGAAGACCCTCAATGCTAAACATAAAAGGTTGTTCTCTGTATAATCTCCCCTCCTTAAATGCTTTTTTCATCCTGACCGCCAACGCCGAATTGACAAAATCACTGATTTCCGATATTTTTACACTATTAACAAGCTCATCTTCCATAAGCCCTTCATTACGGATATATTTAAGAAACGATCCTATATCTTCCTCAGAAGTACCATTATCATAATTCCATAACTCAAATACCCTATGAACTGCCGTACCATGAATATTGGCAGGCAACTCTCTGAGTTCTGCTTTCATAAAATCAGGGACCGGTGGGCTGATCTCCTCCCCGGGCAGTTCAAAAAATCTGCTGTCTTCCCTTAAAACTTCCGGAGTATCTTCCTGCATACTTCTCTTTTTAAGTTCCGAAACCGAAACCTTTTCAAAAATTTTACGTTCATTTTCATAGGGATATTCAAAACAGCATCTTTCCAATAAAATTGTTTCAATATCATTTTCCACTATTTCATTTCCTGTTTCCGAACCGGGACCCTTTCCTCCCGGCTCTGCCCACATATCCATCATTTTCTGACGTCGTGCCTCTATATCTATATGTGTAATTATCCTGGAATTTATTAATGCTGA
Organism: Lachnospiraceae bacterium; assembly: GCA_024693925.1. Lineage (GTDB taxonomy): Bacteria > Bacillota > Clostridia > Lachnospirales > Lachnospiraceae > UBA2868. The sequence continues at coordinate 18,679 of JAILKH010000093.1, forward strand.
AGCAGATAATGTATTCACTTTAATTGATTTTAAGCCATCATTATTCATCCCAAAGATCAGTAACTGAAGAAAACTGTTACAATTGATCAATGCCTTTTGTGATGCCAATGTTTTATTTATATCTTTAACCACTCCGGTCATTATCAATTTTTCCCTGGCTCTTGTCATTGCGACATATAGGATCCTTTCTTCCTCTGCCATCATTTCAAGATTCTTTTTATCAGCTATCGCTGTTTTTAATAATGTTGTCTGTTTAATTCTCCTTAAAGGATCCACAAAATTAAAAGCCATTCCCAGATCAATATCGGTTATCAGACTGTTGTATAAATCTCTGCTGTTATATCCTTTACTCATTCCGGCTATAAAACAAACCGGGAACTCAAGTCCCTTGCTTTTATGGATCGACATTATCCTTACGGCATCATCATTTTCATCTGCCAGATTTGCTTCGCCGTAATCAATCTCATATTTTTTCAACATCTCAATATAACGCACAAAATGGAACAATCCTTTATAACTTGTTTTCCCATAATCCTCTGCTTTCTTTAAAAGCATATTAAGATTAGCTTTTCGTCTTTTACCATCCGGCATACAACTTACGTATAAACCATATTCCCCGTCAATTATTTCCAACAACAATTCATATACGGAAATATACCCGGTTTTATCTCTGAGCTTTTTATACCCCGAAAGAAATTTTTGGGATTTTTCTCCCAACTCACCCGGCACATCATCCTTTGAACACAAAACAAGCGACCCAAACAGATACTTGTCCGGATATTTCAAATGAAGTATCGCCAATTCTTCATCACTAAACCGTAAAAAACCCGCCTTAAGCACTGCCGTAAGCGGAATATCCTGTAAAGGATTATCTAATACCCGCAGATAATCCAGCAATACAGATATCTCATCCGCCTCAAAATATCCCGACTGCGTCATTGAATGAACCGGTATCCCGGCAGATAATATCACCTTTTTAAAGGTTTCATCCCAGCCCTTTAAACTTCTTAGCAAAATCACGATATCCGAATATTTTACCGGCCTCATTCTGTCCGGTTCATCTTCTGTGGGATCATATACCTTATGACCACTCATCAGTTCATTGATCCTTTCGGCAATTATACCTGCCTCCAATTCCCTTTCATCCATTCCCTCTTCCGAGGAAATAAGAATAAGTTCCGTTTTTTCTTTACTTTCCTCTACCATTGGGTAACAGGCTTTAGGATAAAGCGCAACATCCTCATTATACTCTATCCCGCCGATTTCCCTTGTCATTATCTGCTTAAACAACTCATTCACCGACACCAATACCGATTCTCTGGAGCGGAAATTATGGTGAAGATCTATCTTTATATTTACATCCGTATCCGGTAGCTCTGTATTTTTACTGTACGTTTTAAAGGAATTATATTTATCCATAAAGAGCTGAGGTCTCGCCAGTCGAAAACTGTAAATACTCTGCTTAACATCACCTACCATAAATATATTGTTTCCACGGGATATATATTTGATTATCTCCTCCTGTATCAGATTACTGTCCTGATATTCATCTACATATATTTCCCTAAAATAATTTCTGTACTCTTTAGCAGTGCTTTCATTATTTAATCTTAATATTTTAAGACATAAATGCTCCAGATCCGCAAAATCAACTATCTTTCTTTTTCTTTTCTCCCCGCTGTATTTTTCCATTATAATACGGGTCAATCTGACTATTTCTTCCGCCACCGGCAGACAATCCCTGATACGCCTGTCATTTTCCTCTGACGAAATAAGAAATTCCTTGTTTTTTAAACCTTCAATGACTTTTTTATACTCATTTCTAATACTTTTTACCCGCTCCGCAATTTCGGGATCAACATAAGGTCCCCCCTTCTTCGGACGCCCCAACCGCATAAACTCCACCGAACGTATATGATATCTATATTCTTCATAAGATTTTTTCTCTCTAAGATTTTCCAGCAATTCCATGTCATTCTTAACTGCTTCAGTATACATATACGGTCCGTCTGTATCCGCACATAACTCATAAGCCATACTGGCCAGGTTGTATATATATTCAATATTTATTCCCGCAAGGTCCGTTAACACCCTCATCCATTCCTTATTTTTTTCCGGTTCGGAATAAACCGCAAGGCACTTATCAAGCCACCTTTCAGGCTCCGGTGCACTCATTGCATATTCATACATGCGATCAAGAACTTCTAAGATGGAATTATCGTTTTTTCCCGTTGCAAAACATTCCGTAAAATCAATAAAATCTTCACTTCCTTTTTCATACTCCTCTTCCAGACATTTCGATAATATATCCTGTTTAAGAAGCTTGCATTCCGCCTCATCCGCAACCCGGAAATCCGGGTCCATATCAATTTCCTGAAAATGATTTCTGATCACGTCAAGACAAAAACCATGTATGGTAGAGATCTTTGCATTATGAACAAGTGCGGCCTGTTTTATAAGATATTCGTCCATCGGATTGGCGGCACGTTTATCTTCAATGGCCTTTAATATCTTTTCTTTCATTTGTTCCGCCGCTGCTTTTGTAAACGTCATAACCAGCAACCGGTCAATATCTACAGGTTCCTTATCCTCCGTAACCCGGCGAATAATACGTTCAACCAAAACGGTAGTTTTTCCGGAACCGGCTGCGGCCGACAGCAAAAGATTCTTATTCCTTATTTTAATTGCCTGTAATTGTTCTTCAGTAAATGCCATTACTTATAATCTCCGTTATTCTTCAACAGCTTTTCTCATCATATCCAGAATGTATTCATTAAGTGACCTTGTATTTTCCCCATCTTCCGGATCATCTCCTTCAAAAAGTTCCCGGCCGGCGTCCGATACGATACCCTCACCCTTATATCCGCAAATTCCGGAATATTCACAATATAAACAGGGGCTGTTCTTTTTCGGGCTTTCCTTATGGGCCTCTGCTTTAATATTACCGTCAAGTATCTCGGATCCCATCTGGGATATCTTTTTATTTACATATTCGGAAATTATTTTAAAATCCTCTGTTCCGGCTACCTTACTGGTTCCGGTTAATTCTCCGTTCTTCTTAATGCCTACCGGTATCACTTCGGAAGCCCCCGAAAACTCTTCATCGATAAGCCGATATATTTCATTATCCGAATTTGTAAGCCCGGACATCCTAAGCTCTGCAGCTATCTTTTTTTCAATTTCCTTATGAAATACATCCTCCGCTTCGGACAAAAACGGTCCGCTTATATCTTCACTGCTGCAATCAATAACCGGATCATCAATATGATAATAAAACATACCTGCAGGTATAACTTCCGGTTTATTCCTTTCATTGGAAATCTTTCCAAAATACTCACAGGCCGCATTCATATATACAACCAGCTGAAGATCCAGACCAAGATATATGGCTGCAAGATCAAAATTCTTATTCCCGGACTTATAATCAATTATCTTAACATAAACTTTTTCGTTATCTTTACATATATCCATACGATCAATACGTCCTATAAGACGTAATTTCCCCTCTCCGTCCAGTTTTAAATTAAGAGAGTTATAATCATTACCCGAAGAAAAATCAAATTCAAAACTGTAAGGTTCAAACCTTCCCTTTTTTAACTGCAGGGTTAAGGTATCCACTGTCCGAAGCATGATGCGCCTTATTCTGGTAATGGTATGTTTTGTTCGAAAAGTACCATATACAGCACCGTAATTATCTCTGGCTATACATCTTTCTATAGCATCGTCTATAACTTTATTTCTGTCTTCCGGATCTATATTTAACCAGGATACACCTCTGTCTTTTAATATAACCGCATACATCTGCAAAACATCATGAAAAACAGACCCCATATCCGACGCCTCAAAGGAAAACAATTCTCTCTCTTTTATTCCAAGACCATATTTCAGAAAATGGGCATATGCACATTTCGCATAATTCTCCAGTCTTGTGATCGAACATGTAAGTTCGGTACCGTATAAGGCTGCGGCAACTGCTTTACTTATTTCGTCTTTTTTCGAGAAATCCCCCTTTTCAAAGGCCGCATCCATAATTTTTTTAAGCCCGTTACGATACTTCTCTTCCTTCAAAAAAACCTTAAAAAGAGAAAAATATTCTCTCAATTGATTTTCATCGTATCTATTCACCGCATCCTGCATTTCCGCGGAAATTTTAACATAAGCCGTATTCATATTATAAATCCGGTTTAAAATATCATCCTTCACGATCTCCGGTTTCAATTTCGGAAACATCCTTCTTATCATCTTTACAAAGTAAGAAGGATTTATAGATTTTCCGTCTTGCGAAAGGCCCGAATAAGATATATATAATTCCTCCGACGGCTTTGTAACAAGCATATAAAGATACAATCTTTGAGTATATGCCTGCATTCTTGCTGTTGGTGCCAGCTCGATTTTCTTATCTTCCCCTTCATTTTCTTCAGTAAGAAAATCTCTCTCCATATCGGAAATTATTCCGCCACTGTTTAAATTTGACGGAATTATCCCATCATTTACCCCCACAAAGAACAGAGCTTTTATATCTCTTAACCTGCTTCTTGTAATATCACCTATCTGAACATAATCATCCGTTCCCGGAATAACTCCGGTTCTTATCTCCGCAAATCCGGCATCAAGAAGCTCGGAATATTCTTTTATAGTTACTTCTTCATCCGGCAAAAAACTAACCATCTTATCCAAAAGCAGACAAATTTCTTCATAAAGTTTTTCATACTCTTTTGCTCTTACGGTATCCTCTGTTTCCTTAAACTGCTCACTCAATTTAAGCATCTTTTCATATATTCTGTCCCTGCTCAGGTATTTGTACAAAGCAGCGGATATAACTCTGACATCATACTTTGAGTTTTGGGAAATATTGTTTTCTTCAGCCAAAGGATTACCTTCCTGTATATCCCGGTACAGAAGCTCAAATTTATCCGACAGATCACTTCTCAATCCATTAAGCTCCTCCAACCGGGAAACTTCCATATATCTGGGTTTTAGCACAAAGGATTCCTTCCACTTTTTCCTTCCCTTGATCCCGTATCTGAGTACATAATTTTCCAACTCATCAATAGTCTTCCGGGAATAATCGGTCATTCCCGTTCTTAAATATCTGAATACAGCTTCATAACTGTAATCTTCAATTATAATATCGAATAAAGACCTTATCAGTTCTATCATGGGATTAAGCAATACAGGCTCGGTCCTATCCGCAAAAAACGGAATCCCGTATCTTGAAAATGCTCTTTTACATACATTAATATATGTATCCGGGTCACCGGTAACAACCGCGATATCCTTATAATGATATCCTTCTTCTCTTATAAGTTTTTCTATCCTTACAGCAGTCTCAACAGCCTCATCTTCCGGTGTTGAACCGGTAAATATATGTATACTTCGAGCTTCCTCCTCAAACGCCTTTTCCCCCGCTCTGAACATATTTCGTTCAAGATGAATAAGATCTCTGCGTTTATCCTTCTCTTTTATGGGCTTTCCATTTATATCATAAGCAAATCTTGCCGGAACTTCTTCCAGTATTACTTCATCCGGTTTTTTCTTTATCTCCTTTTCCCTGCATACTCTTTCAAGCATAGATAGTGTTTTTCTACTCAGATAAAATAAATCCTGCTCATTTAGCGAAGTGTTTTGACCATAATTTACATCAAAAAGCAAAGTCATATATACATCAACAGTATTTTGAAGCAATACTGCCAAAAGCTTCGCCTGTACCGGAGTGAACCCCGTATATCCATCAAGAACAATAACGCTTTTCTTAAGCTTCAGGGAGCCCGGTACGGCATCCGAAACTTTTTGGAGTATCTCTTCGGTGGTAATGTATTTTTCATTTATATATTTTAAAAACTCCCGATATAAAAGCTGTATATCCGTAAGCTTACTTTTCAGTATCTCTCTGTCACGGCTTTTATCTATCAATTCCGTTAATTCTTTATCTCCGATACCATATTGCATAAACTCCGATATAACCGATTTCACTTCACTAATATATCCCAGTTTACTGTATACGTCCGAAAGTGCCGTCAATTTATCCCTGTTTTTTCCCGCCATATAACGCAATATAAGATTCTTTCCTATATCATCTATTACGGAACCTTTTATATTCTTATAACCCACCTCTTCAAAAACTCTGTGGGCAAGTCGGGTAAAACTTAATACATCTATATTAAGCATACCTTTGTTAGGATGCATTGATATCAGCTTTAACTGGGTACTGAGATTATATTGCTCCGGAACCAGGAATAAATACGTTAACTCCGGATGTTTTAAAGATTCATTTATGATATGTTTATATAACTTATAAGATTTTCCGCTTCCGCTGCCGCCAAGATATAATTGAAGTGCCATTTAGTAAACCTCTTTATCAATCAATAATATGTATTATTATGATCCATTTATCTGTTCCTTACGGATCCTTTATATTAACAGCTTATAATAAAATTATACGTTAACCCAATGCAGCATTCAAGCTTGGAAATATACGTGACCGCAGAGATCGCCCATAAAAAATGCGAAGATGAATTCTCACCTTCGCATATCCCAATATATTTCCAAAACATCACACCGAAAAAAGCAAATCTCCATATGTAGGGAACGGCCAGTATTTGTCTGCCGTATTAATTTCCATTTCATCACAATAAGCTCTTAATTTATCCATTGCGGGTATTATCCTGTCTTTATAATATTTGGCACATTCCAGATTATCTTCAATCGCGGAAACTTTAAGCAACAGCTTATCCAATTCATTAACCTGTACATACGCCTTATCTTCCAGTACCGATAACTTTTTAATAAGATCTTTTTCCATACCGTTTTTAAATAAAGTATCCGTACCCATCTTAAGGCTTAGGGTTTTAGCCAGCTCCCGAATATATTCATTGACCGCGGGAAGGATTTGCCGCTTTGCCATTTCACTCATTGTCATAGCTTCAATGTTTAAAGTTTTACTGTATACATCAAGATTTATCTCATATCTTGACTTTATCTCAAGAGCAGTATATATATTATGCTTTTCAAAAAGATCAATATTCTTTTTTTCAAGCATGGCAGGCATAGCATCCACTGTAGTTTCCAGATTTAAAAGTCCTCTCTTTTTTGCTTCTTCTTTCCACTCTTTTGAATAACCGTCACCATTAAAAATTATACGCTTATGCTTTTTAATAGTAGTCTTTATAAGTTCATTAAGTGTGTCCGTAAAATCATCTGCCTTCTCGAGTTCATCCGCAAATTTTGACAGCTCCTCGGCAACGATGGTATTAAGTATCGTATTAGGACCCGAAACAGACATGGAAGAACCGCAGGATCTGAATTCAAATTTATTTCCCGTAAAAGCAAAGGGCGATGTTCTGTTTCTGTCTGTTGTATCCTTGGGAAATGAAGGAAGTACATGTACTCCGATCTCCATCTTGCCTGCACCCTGCTTATTATACGAAGTATCATTTTCAATACAATCAAGGATAGCTTCAAGATCATCCCCCAAAAAAATTGACATAATAGCCGGCGGAGCCTCCGAAGCTCCGAGACGATGATCATTCCCCGCCGAAGCTATAGATACACGCATAAGATCCTGATACTCATCTATTCCTTTGATTATTGCTGTAAGAAACAGCAAAAACTGGGCATTCTCATGAGGTGACTTTCCGGGCTCCAGCAAATTAACTCCTTCATCCGTAACCATTGACCAGTTATTATGCTTACCCGATCCATTAACTCCTGCAAAAGGCTTTTCATGCAACAGACATATCATATTATGGCGTTTGGCAACATTCTTCATAATCTCCATAGTGATCTGATTATGATCTATTGATATATTGGCAGTATCAAAAATAGGAGCCATTTCATGCTGAGCCGGTGCAACTTCATTATGTTCGGTCTTAGACATAATACCAAGCTTCCATAATTCATCATTAAGTTCTTCCATATATGACTGAACCCTGGGAAGGATGGCTCCAAAATAATGATCATCCATCTCCTGTCCCTTAGGTGCCATTGCACCATACAAAGTACGTCCGCAATACATAAGATCTTTTCTTTTATTATAAACATCCTTATCCACAAGGAAGTATTCCTGTTCCGGTCCCACCGTCGTGGTAACTCTTTTAACCGAAGAATTACCAAAAAGTCTTAATATCCTAAGTGCCTGTTCATTTAAGGTTTCCATAGATCTTAAAAGAGGAGTTTTTTTATCAAGCGCTTCCCCTCCGTATGAACAAAACGCAGTCGGAATACATAACACACCGTCCTTTACAAAAGCATAAGAGGTTGGATCCCAGGCAGTATATCCCCTTGCTTCAAAAGTGGCCCTAAGACCGCCGGAAGGAAAACTGGAAGCATCCGGCTCGCCCTTTATCAATTCCTTTCCGGAAAATTCCATAATCACACGTCCGTCATTCTGCGGAGAAATAAAACTATCATGCTTTTCTGCTGTTATACCCGTAAGCGGTTGAAACCAATGTGTATAATGGGTTGCACCTTTCTCAATAGCCCAATCCTTCATTGCTATTGCAACAGCATTAGCAATGGAAATATCAAGATCTCTGCCATCCTCTATTGTCTTTTTCAAGGATTTATATATATCCTTTGGTAATTTATCACGCATTATCGCATCATTAAAAACCATACTACCGAATATTTCAGGTACATTGCTTCTCATTTTTTTCTCCTTATACCACGTTCAGGGAATACGTTCCACCCTTAACGCCTTCTACAATTTCTTAATCATCTTTTTTCCAAAGCCTTCAGCCGGATGTATCTTCTATTCAAGCCTTATATATTCCGTAAGTCCGCTTTCCCCATACATTTGCCGGATCACTTCGTTATATACTTTCTGATCTTCATATACACCCCCAAAATGTACGTTATCGGAAAACATTTCGGGTGGATAATAATGTACACTTTCAAGATAATCCGGAAATATATGTGATAATCCGGTCTCTTCAAAAAGCAGGGGAGCTTTAACCTCCACTATCTCATGATATCCTTCCATATCCGGAACCGGGGAGGGTAAAAAATGAAATCTTACGTCATTTTCATCACACAAAGTTTTGATCTTCTTCAAATACGAAACATATACCGATGTTTCATTTGAATGCTCTATATCATTTTTACGATATTTTTTTATATAATTCAAATACAGTTTCCGGTTTAGTCCGCTGTTATCAATACGGCGAACAATTCCCTCCCTCATAAAGAACTCACCGTAAACATATTTTAATTCCTCCACGGTGTTATCATCAAGATACTTCAGATTTCCCGTCTCCACCAAAGGCATGACCACATATTGATACCCATATGAAATATCAAAATTTCTACTGACATCACCTATAGGGACCATAACAAGATAAATATCAGTTGCTTCGGGATGTGCCTCCAAAAATTTACAGGCCAATACATACTGACCGCACATCGTAAAAGGTGCTATTGCAGGTGCCACAGATCCTTCACCATTAATATTTGCAATATCCATCAACATCGGTCTGCATACACTGTCCCCCAGTAGTAATACCTTCGCTCCATCCTCGGTACTTACCTTTTCTATAAGAGGTATTATCCAATCCGGTCCATCCATATGAGTAAGATACGTATCACTCACAGTATATCTTGCTATCGGCATTGAATAATCTTCATTATATGATAACACAACGACCCCTGAAAGCAATATTAATATTATCAAAACTATTACAATAAACTTTCCTTTAAACTTATCCATTTATTACGCTTTCCATCACCCTGCAATACTTTCTCAAATTATGATCTTCTTAATTTTGTACCTCTCCGTCCTTTATTGAAATACCTAAAATTTAAAGTAAATAAAATCCGCTGACCCCTGCCCCATATTCTGTACTGCTATAAGTACTATAAAAAGGACAATAAAGACATAACATAACCATCTGAAGATCAAACCCTGCTTATCCAGAAGCTTTATAATACTTATACCGTTTTCATGCACCACATCCACAGCAAAAAGGATAATAACATATGCCAATATACTCCTTACGCATAATTCCGGTAGACCAAGTCCATATATCCAATCTCCCATTACCGTATATAACCTGAAATCGGTAAATATTTTTTTTGTCATTTTCAAAGCCATTCCCAATCCTTCGGCTCTGAAAAAAAGCCAGGCGTAATCAACCATAATAAAAGTTACTACCATATTAAACAAGTGACGGCTGAAGGTTCTTTTATTCCCTTCCCGGTTTACTCCTGCCTCATTCTTTATTATTCCCTGTTCCCGCAATACAGAAACAAAACCTTCCTTTATTCTTCCGATTCCGGCTTCAATGATATGATATAAACCATGCAATCCTCCCCAGGCTATATAATTCCAGGCACTTCCATGCCACAGTCCGCTCAATAAAAATGTAAGCATATTATTAATATATTTTCTAACCCTTCCCTTACGGTTTCCGCCCAGAGGAATATATACATAATCTTTAAACCAGGTCGACATACTGATATGCCACCTGCTCCAAAAATCCTTTATACCGACTGCAAGATAAGGCTGCTTGAAATTCTCTTTAACATTCAGCCCAAATAACTTTGCGGCCCCTATTGAAATATGTGAATATCCCGAAAAATCAGCATATATCTGAATACCGTAGCATATTGTTGCATATACTATAGCCGCCCCCGAATAAGATGTATAATCAGAATAAACCGCATCAACTATACCGCCGATCCTGTCAGCAACCGCCATTTTTTCAAAATATCCCCATAACATCAGTAAAATACCATCCCTAAAGGTTCTTTCATTAAAAACCGTTGGGGTATTTATCTGTTTTAAAAGATTATCCGCCCGATCAATGGGACCTGCCGTTATCTGCAGAAAAAATGAAACAAATAAGGAATACTTTATATAATTTTTTTCTGCCGGAATCTTTTTATGATAAACATCCGTTACATAACTTACAGATTTAAATGTATAAAAAGAGATACCCACCGGCACTATCAATGAAAATGGGGATTTATTCACAGACATTCCAAAATATCCGGATAATCTGTTTATATTACCCGCAAAAAAATCAAGATATTTAAAAACTCCGAGGGCACCGATACATAATAACACGGTAACTGCCAGTATCGCCTTCTTTAACCCATCACCTTCCGCGCTTTCGATAAATCTTCCCCCGAAATATGAACAAGTAATGACTCCGAAAAGCACAGCCACACATCTTAAATCAAAGCAGGCATAAAAAAATATACTTGCCACCAGAAGCCAGGCATTTCGAAATTTGACCGGAAACAGGTAATAAAACAAAATTGTAACCGGAAAGAAAATTATAAAATCAAAAGAATTAAATAACATACTTTTTCCTAAAAAAAATTAATCCATCACCATTTAAGCATTTATACAATCAAATATTTCCCGAGGCGTATGTGCACATCCAATATAAGGAAAAGATATAATGTCCTTCTCGGTTTTAAAACCAAAACCATATGTTACGGCTATAAACGGAATATCTGCTGTTTTTGCACCTTTAGCATCATTATCGGTATCACCTACAAGCACACATTCATCTTTTTTTGCTCCCATCTCATCCACACACATTAATATAATATCTTCTTTTTTCAGAATATTATTATTATCGGCACCATGCATAGGATTACAATACTTATCAAACCCGAAATGTTTTAAAAGCTTAAGAGCATAATCCTCCCTTTTATAGGTTGCCACTGCCATTTTTATCCCGTTATCCAGACATTTTTCGCAAAGCCCGTAAATCCCGCCATAAGGTTCTGCCTTTAACAATGCTTTTTCTTTATAATAATCCCGAAAAACCCCTGCGGCCCTTTGCGCCTCTTCCTTAGAACAGCCAAAGTGCTTTATAAATGAAGTCTGGACCGGCGGCCCTACAAAAGACAACATATCTTCATACGACAATACCGTGTAGCCCAATTTCTTTATAGAATATTCCACACTTTCAAGAATCCCTTCCTTAGTATCCAAAAGAGTTCCGTCCAGATCAAAGATAACATTTTTTATCACTGTATTTACCTCATCTAAAACCTGATACTTTCATATTCCTCCCGGCAAAGGAAGGGTGCCATATCATCTAAAGAAGGAGACACTATTTTACCGTCCGGTAAAACCTTTGAGGAAGATTTGGGTTCAAAATTCTGCTCGGGATCTACCACCACCTCACACACACACGGTCCCGTATACTCCAGTACCCGGGTTATCACCTCATCCGCATCATTTTCATTATCAAATCTAAAATACTTTATCGAAAACGCTTCGGATAATTTCCCAAAATCGGGAAATCCGACACCGCTGTCTTTATCAATTCCGATAAATGGCGGTTTAAACAGATTCCGCTGTGTTTGTCTTATGGATAAATATCCGTTATTATTCAGAATGAACAGCTTGATATTCAGATTATTATAAGCAACGGTTGCCAATTCCTGTATATTCATCATTACACTTCCGTCACCATCTATACATATCGTTCTTTTTTTGTTATCGGAAACCGCAACACCCAGCGCCGCCGGAAAGCCATATCCCATAGCTGCACATCCGGAATTCGTAAACATTCTCTGTCCCTGTTTTATCTTAGCTGCCTGAAAGGTTATAACACAGGCCGCACCGTTTCCGCATATTATCCTGTCATTCTTATCCAGTTTAGAAAACAGTTTATCTATAAATACATAGGGATTTATTATTCTGCTTCCGTAATGCTCATTTTTAACCGCCGGAAATCTTTCCACCAGCTCTTTACACCATTTCAGCCATTCCGAATGTTTTAATACAGGCTTGTAATCACAGGCCAGCATTTTATCCAAAAAATCATTAACATCGGCATTTATAGCCAGGTCCGCATGTATCGTAGGTTTATAAAGCTCCCGCGGATCCAGATCAACTATGACTTTAAAAGCATTTTTTGCAAAATCATGGTGTGTATACCCTATCATACGAATATTCATCCTGCATCCGAGACTTATTAAAAGATCACAGTTTTGAACCGCAAAATTTCCGGAGCGTACTCCGACCGTCCCGGGCATACCGACATAATACGGATTATCATATGCTACAGTATCATTGGCATTCCAGGCGGTCACCACAGGTATCTTATATTTTTCCAGAAATTCCAATAATCTGCCATCGGCGTTTGCAAGATTTATACCGGTGCCGGCAAGTACCAGCGGTGCTTTGGAATTCCTGATCTTATTAAGTAATATTTCGACCTGCCCTTCGCTAACCTTAGGGGGTTCCCATCCATACTCCTGATCCTTTACAAAATGGATAAGGGAGTCCGTATCTATGACCGCCCCCTGAACATCCATCGGAATATCGATCCATACAGGGCCACCCCTGCCGTTTTTTGACAAAAACAGAGCTTTTTCCAGATGATAGGATATTTCGGAAGGATTTGTAACCATAACCGCGTATTTGGTCATATTTTTCACAGAATCAACAATATTAAACTCCTGGTCTCCCAGCTGTCTTAAATTTAATTCCCCGGCCGCCAGGATTGTGGTCTCTCTCTTAACCTGTCCCGAGATCACAAACATGGGAATCGAATCCAGCCAGCCTCCCATAACACCTGTAATGGCGTTGGTCCCCCCGGGTCCGCTTGTAACACATACTGCAGCCAGTTCTCCGGTCATCCTGGCATATCCTTCCGCCGCAATTGCACAAGCCTGCTCATGATGATTAAAAATACAACGCATACCTTCCTGATGACCTATTGCATCATCCAAATGCATGGCTCCTCCTCCGGTCACCATAAAACAATCCTTAATTCCGTTATCCACCAAAAACTGAGATAAATACTGCGCTACCTTGATCTTCATTTTTCCATCCCCAATATATACAGAATATGATTTATGCCGACAATATATATTTATACGCTGTAAAATGTCGGTGTTATAAATTTAATATCGATCTTTTCCCTGATACTCCCGAAAAATTCCGAGGCATATTCATTTAAAGAGTCCGCTTTATCGTTCAGAAAATCATATGCCTTATCCGTATCAAGATAATTTACATTTTCGGGTGTATATCCGTCGAATCCCGCAAGTACCACATGTTTACAACCGCATTTTAAAAGTAATCTTATAAGCATACACATGGAATTATCCGGAAACTCCGCCTTTTCATCAATCACACTTGTATAATTAATTACATAGTCAAAATCCCGTTCATTTTTGGTAAGATTGGAGGAGGCGATAAGACATATATCCTCATTCTCTTTTTCATGCAACTTTGTTACGGATTGTAAAAATCTTGTAGTATTGGTTATAAACATATAATCCGGATGAAAATTTTTGGGTATATAATTAATGGATATAACCACAGGTTTATTTTCTTTGATATAATCCGCTATACGGTCTTTATGATCATCTACACTTATCCCCGGCCCTATCATCAATATGTTTTTCCCGGACAAAGCCCCGGTAAGTTCCGAAATATCAAAACTGTCATCACATTCATTTTTTTGATAATCCATATAAAGCCTTTCCGCAAGCTTCATATTTTTTTCAAGCTTCTGATCCTCGGGAATGCGCTGGAGTATCTCGTTTATGGCTGTAATCGACAGTGTTCTTTTATTCATAAGATAAGAAACATAATCAGGATGTACTTTATTTGAAGCGGCTATATAATAAAATAACTGATATCCCCATGGCGAACGCTTCTGAAAATCCATTACACTACTGGTTATAGCTTCCTGCATTTCCGTGATCACATAGCTTTTGCCATAATGCTCATTCATATACATCGCTACCAGCTCAAGCGGCGCATTACCGGCACTCTTTCCCATACCGTAAAGCGTACCATCCACCAGTATATCCCTGTCCGTTTCATAATCCAGGGCAGTGACCGCATTCACATATCCCAACTGAAAATTATTATGTGCATGAAATCCCAATACTATATCCTTATCCATATTCATATCTATGATCGACATAATATGCTTAAGCTCACCGGGATTTAATAATCCGTACGTATCCACCATGGAAAGAGCATATGGACGGATATCGTTTGCAATGGAAATAACCTCCAGCAATTCTTCGTCCGAATACGAGGTCACCGAAACAAGTTGTGAAAAGACCCTGTATCCCAGTTCTTTGATCCGCTTACAATACTCCATTGCCGGTTTCATATTTTTCTTTTTAAATATTACTCTTATCCCGTCAATAAAGGATTCCTCACAAGGGGCGATATTACTTATATCACAGGTTCCGTAATCGATCATTCCCACAACCATTGTATGTTTTTTATCCAGCTTACCGTAAATCTTTGATATAGACTCAGTATCGGGCATTATACTTCTGTTTATATCAAATACACGTCTGTCATCAATAAATCCTATTTCGACCACATCCACCCCGGAGGCCACAACTCTTTCAAAAACATTAACAAGATTATCATGTCCGAAGTCCCAATCATTTATATATCCGCCGTCTCTCAACGTACAATCCAGTAAATACCGATTATTCATTTTTACCCCCGCGATTCAAGTCTCGCTCAAAACATCCCTAACCCTGTGGTTTTTATAAACTATCTTCCGTAATGAGTTAATGTATATCTGTATGCTTCGGGAAGTCCCAGATCATATGACCTTCCTTCCGGCAAAAATGCATACATCCCGTATTTGGCTCTTACTCTGTCAAGAGCCTCCGTAAGACCTATCTCCGCATCCGATCCCTCATTGTCCGCGGTGATCACCATGGCCGATAATTCATCATATACCTCCGGCGTCAGAACATACTGGCCAAAGGTAGCATAGTATTTTTTTTGTTTTTTTGAATTGATAACTCCAAGATACTCCTCCGCATAGTCGTCCGTAGGTTTTTCGACCATACTCTCCACCTTCATCAAAGATTCATTGTCATCATTCCATTGACCGTACAGAATTCCGTAATGTACCACCCTCTCAAGCTCAACTTCTTCAATGCTTACAAGAGTTTTTCCGCATTCCATATATGCATCTATTACCTGTCTTGAACAGCTTATACCACCGTAGGTTTCATAAATAAAATCACCTAATAACAGAAGTACACTTGATCCTTCACTAAAGGATCTTGTAAGATATACCGCATGCCCAAAACCGCGTCTTTCGTTCTGGTACACAAAAGTAATATGCTGTCTCATTTCCACTATTTTGTCCGCATATTCCGCCTTATCATTCGGAAGTCTGTTCTTAAGTTCCTCACTGACCGGAGCAAACAGCTTATCATATTCCTCCTGTTCATCCTCTCCTATGATAAGACATATCTCTTCTATACCTGCATCCAGCAATTCCTCAATCATGATAAACAAAGCAGGCTTTAACATTCCGTCCTTGTCCACAACCGGCGCAAATCCTTTTTTCATTGCTTTGGTTGCGGGAAAAATCCTTGTTCCGAAACCGGCAAGGGGAATCACAGCCTTTCTCACCGACTGCCCCGGCTTAAGCGTAAGCGTAAAGGAAGACATACCCTTTGTATCAAGATAATCCTGCAGCTTCTTTACACACTCCTCATTCTTACATAAGAACTGGACAGAGCCGTCTCCCTGGGACCCGACTCCCTTCGCCCCGCAGATATACTTTCTTACCTCCTCATCCTTCATAACGGAATGAAGAATCGGAGCAACCAGTTCCGAACAGGCCGGCATAACTTTGTTATCAAAATTAGCCTGCCATTCATCCATCAGCTTACCAAGGCCCGTAATGTCTCCCTCCTCAAGAAACTTTACCGCCCTTTCATTGATCCTCCTATTATCTTCACCCAGTGCTTCCTGTACCTTCCTTTGTTTTTCATCTTCCGCAAACGGAAAACACCTGTTAAGATCCGCCAGTATCTTTATAGTATCTTTTGACGCATTAAGATTTGCCACAACCCATCTGAAAGTCGTTCCTACACTCAGCTCTTTGGAATCAATTTCCACACCGTCAAAATTCATAAGTACCGGTTTAACTCCGTATGCACAAGCCTGATCCAGCCTTCCGCATCTTGAAGGAGTTCTCTGCTCACCCCTGAAAGCAGCCTGCATTTCTCCCTTTACATTCATTCTCAGATTATACATTTGATTAAAAGCCCTTGCTACCAGCACACATATTGCCGCAGAGGATGACAAACCGCTCTTTATCGGAAGATCCATCCTTGTAACATTTATCTTTAAACCATCCACTGTATAATTATCATTAATATATGAGGCGACTCCGGCAACATACGAAAAGAACCCTCCCTGCTTAGCAACATCCAGCAGTACTTCCGTATCCATAGGACTCTCAAGATATTCATCTTTATATATGGGAAGCTTACTTTCAACTATGAACTTTTCATTCCGTTCCACCGTTGCATAAATTCCCTGCTCAATACCCGTGACAACCGCCTGACCCGTAACTATATCGGAATTCACGGTTCTGTACATGCCTGCCCAATCGGAATGTTCGCCAAATAAACACAGTCTTCCGGGAACAAATAAATTGATCTTTTTTTTATTTAAATCTTTCATTCTTTCTTCCTTCCAATATTTTTCGAACAATAAACAGGTTATTTATCCTCTCTCTTTTCCTTCCTGGTAACAATAAATATTCTCTGACTTTCCGCCGTCGGTTCATCACGCGTATCCGAATCCCTGATAAGTAACGGTTTAAGCTCTGCCTTCTTAAGAAAATCCAGCATTTCTTCCAGAGTATACCCCCGTTGATAATGAGTTTCCACATATCTTTTAAAGATATCCGGCTCATTTCTTTCAATAAAGATACTCAGATCATATTCATTAATATGAGTTTCATCATCATAGAAATTTTCCCATATAAATGCACAGTCTTCCCGATTCTCGGCAATAGTGGAATCCCCTATAACCTGTTCATATTTATAAAGGGTATTAAAATCAAACATAAACAAGCCGCCGGGATACAGAAA
Organism: Lachnospiraceae bacterium; assembly: GCA_024693925.1. Lineage (GTDB taxonomy): Bacteria > Bacillota > Clostridia > Lachnospirales > Lachnospiraceae > UBA2868. Next base: position 36,529 of record JAILKH010000093.1, read on the forward strand.
GTTTTCTATCAGCTTAAATGTTCTTATTACCTCATCGTCTTTCAGCAGATAATTAATTGAATCACACACGGAATATATTGTTCCTACCGTCGAATACAGATCCAGGTCCCTCATATCCTGGTTTATGTACAATATCTCGTACCCTTTACCGTCTCTCTTATCCTGTGCGACCTCCAGCATACTCTCGGAACAATCAATACCGATCATATCATATCCTCTTTTATACATCAGATTGGTAAGCGTACCGGTTCCGCATCCTAAGTCCACAACAAGATTCTTTTCGGAATTTAAAATTTCATCCTCTGTCAGCTCTTTCTCTTTTACTATTTCTACATCATCATATTTTAAATTACCGAAAAATCCGGAACCCTCGCTCCTGTCAACCTTTTCGGATACTCCGTACTTCTCTATCATTGATACAATAACCTCACACCATTCCGTATAAGGTATATTATCCATTAATTCATCATATACATAAGCAAGTGCATCATACGCCTGATCGGTTCCTTCGTATTTCATATATTCCAGATCTCCTTTGTTGAACCTTACCTTTAACAAGATATCCAATCATCCTGTTCCGTTTATTAAAGCCTCTGACTTTACATCCATATTATAACCCGAAGACATATTCCTTCAATTAAAAGATCGCTCCGAATATTCCTGCCGATAACAGTCCCATTATAATACCCGCCAGCACAACACCAAGCATTACCGCTGTTACGCTTTCCTTAAATTTCATATCAAGAATAGATGCCGCCAGTGTACCTGTCCATGCTCCCGTACCGGGAAGGGGTATACCTACGAATAAAAGCAGAGCTACAAACAAGCCATTCCCGGCCTTTGCCTGAAGTTTCTCTCCTCCCTTATGTCCTTTATCCAGACAAAAAGTAAAAAACCTGCCTATTATCGGTTTATCTTTTCCCCATTCCAAAACTTTTCTTGCAAAAAAGAAAATAACGGGAACCGGAAGCATGTTACCTATCGCTATAACTATATACCCTATAAGCATATTGAATTCAGGATTCAGTTCATTAAACCACGCTGCTATGGGTATTGCTCCTCTCAATTCTATTAACGGTATCATCGAAACAACAAAACATCCGATATACTGAGTTAATGTATTGGCCGTAAACGCCTGTGCTATGCTCTGTGCAAATGAACTCATCCCACTATCTCCTTTAATACTTTTATAAATTCCTTCATATCCTCTTTTGTACCTATCGATATACGAAGATAATCTGAAATCCTTTCTTTATTCCAGTGTCTCACATAAATATTTTTTTCTCTTAAACCCTTAAATATTTCCTCTGCGCTTATCCTCTTATGTCTGGCAAAGATAAAATTGGCTTTGGAATCCTCAAATTCAAAATCAAGTTCCTTAAGCTTTTCTTTTGTCCATTCTCTTGTGCTTATTACCCTGTTAACCGTTTCATTAAAATAGTCTGTATCCAGAACGGATTCCGTCGCAAGCTCTATCGAAGGATAATTCATTGTGTAGGAATTAAAAGCAAATTTTACATCCTTAAGATAACTTATCAGCTTTTCACTTCCGAAAGCCATGCCAATCCTTAATCCCGCAAGCGCATGAGATTTTGACATCGTCTGTACTATTAAAAGATTCTCATATTTCTTAATAAGCGGCAAACAGCTTTCTCCTCCGAAATCAATATATGCCTCATCTACGATCACCACACAATCAGGATTTGTACTCACTATTTCCTCAAACATGGCCGGATCTTCATATACACCCGTCGGAGCATTGGGATTCGGAATTATGATCCCACCGCAGCCCTTGTTCAAATAATCATTTTTATCAATCTTGAAATTCTCCTTCAAGGGCATTGTTTCAAACGGCACCTTATGCACATTCGCCCACACATCATAAAACGAATAGGTAATGTCCGGAAACAATACCGGCTTATCGGAATTAAAAAATGTCATAAAAGACATTGAAAGAACATCATCCGAACCCACACCCACAAATACATTATCAAAAT
>JAILKH010000124.1 GCA_024693925.1 Lachnospiraceae bacterium
GAAGAAAAAGGTATTGATGAATTTAAAAATAAAATTAAGGATATGTTTATTAACGGTCTTGTAAATTATAATGATGAAGTTATTATAACTAATGAAAGACACGTAAGATTAATAGATGATTCCATAAATTCTATTAATGAAATAATTAACGGAATTAATATTGGAATTTCCGAAGATTTTATATCCATTGATATGGTTAATGCATATAAAAACTTAGGATTGATCATTGGAGAAAGTATAGAAGATGATATAGTTGATGAAATATTCTCTAAGTTTTGTATGGGTAAATAAGAGGTTTTGAATATGAGTTTTGAAGAAGATTATGATGTAGTTGTAGTAGGTGCGGGACATGCAGGTTGTGAAGCTGCTTTAGCATGTGCAAGACTTGGACTTGAAACAATAATTTTTACTGTAAGTGTTAACAGTATAGCATTGATGCCTTGTAATCCCAATATAGGAGGGAGTTCTAAAGGTCATCTTGTAAGAGAAGTTGATGCTTTAGGCGGAGAAATGGGTAAAGTAATTGACAGAACCTTTATCCAGTCAAAAATGTTAAATAGATCAAAGGGTCCTGCTGTACATTCATTACGTGCTCAGGCAGATAAAGCAGAATATTCAAAAACCATGAGGATGGTTCTTGAAAATCAGGAGCATTTAACCATAAAACAGGCTGAAGTATCAGAATTGATACTTAATCAAAATAATGAAATTAAAGGTGTTAAGATATTTACAGGCGGTACATTTAATGCAAAAGCAGTAATCTTATGCACAGGAACTTATTTAAGAGCAAGATGTTTGTGTGGAGAAGCTATTACTTATACAGGACCTAATGGTTTACAGGCAGCTAATCATTTAACAAAATCTTTAGAAAAAGCAGGAATAGAATTAGTAAGATTTAAAACCGGGACTCCGGCCAGAATGGATGGAAGAACTGTTGATTATTCTAAAATGACGGAGCAATTGGGGGATGACGTTATTGTTCCATTTTCTTTTACTACAGATCCGGATACAATACAAAAGGATCAGATAAAATGTTATCTTACCTATACAAACGAAAATACTCATAAAATAATTAGAAATAATCTGGACAGATCCCCTTTATATGCTGGTGTGATAGAGGGTACCGGTCCAAGGTATTGTCCTTCAATAGAAGATAAAGTTGTCAGATTTGCCGACAAGGAAAAACATCAGATTTTCATAGAACCTGAAGGCCTGTCTACAAATGAAGTATATATAGGAGGTATGTCCTCATCTCTTCCGGAAGATGTTCAATTGGAAATGTATAGAACTGTGCCGGGATTGGAAAATTGTAAAATTGTCAGGAATGCATATGCTATTGAGTATGATTGTATTAATCCGAAGCAGTTATATTCAACCCTGGAATTTAAAAATATAAAAAATTTATTTGCTGCAGGTCAGTTTAACGGAAGCTCAGGTTATGAAGAAGCAGCTGCTCAGGGAATAGTTGCCGGTATAAATGCCGCAATGGCAGTTTTAGATAGGGAAAAAATTATTATTGATAGGTCTCAGGGTTACATAGGTGTATTAATTGATGATCTGGTTACAAAGGAAAATCGTGAACCGTACAGAATGATGACTTCCAGGGCTGAATACAGACTTTTATTAAGACAGGATAATGCGGATTTACGTTTAAGCTATATTGGTTATGAGGTTGGTTTGGTTTCAAAAGAAAGATATAACAAAGTTGTATTAAAGCAAAAACTTATAGATAATGAGATTGAAAGATTAAAAAATACTTATGTAGGGTCTTCTAAAAAAGTATCTGAATTTCTTATAAGTAATGGAAGTAGTGAATTAAAATCCGGAAGTTCTTTATATGAATTAATAAGCAGGCCTGAACTTGATTATTATATTATTGAAGAAATTGATGATTCCAGAGAATCATTACCTGCCGATGTGATGGAACAGGTAAATATAAATATTAAATATTCCGGTTATATTGAAAAACAAATTAAACAGGTAGAAGCATTTAAAAAATTGGAAAATAAAAAAATACCTGTTGATATTGATTATAATAATATTAATGGTTTAAGAAATGAAGCAAGACAAAAACTAATTTCTTATAATCCTGTTTCAATAGGTCAGGCTTCAAGAATTTCAGGAGTTAGTCCTGCCGATATTTCAGTATTGTTGGTTTTTTTAAAAAGTATAGGTAGATAGAAATTTATGGATCAAATTGAATTAATTAAGAATTCTATTAATAAAATAGGATTGGAATGCAGTGATGATCAGGTTTATAAATTTTTAAAATATTATGAACATTTGATAGAGTGGAATAAAAATATTAATTTAACATCTATTACTGATTTTAATGATGTATTGCTTAAACATTTTATAGATAGTATTTTGATATGTTCTTTTATTGATTTAAAAGGGAAAAATATTATCGATATCGGAACCGGAGCCGGATTTCCCGGAATTCCATTAAAAATTATTGAACCTGAATGTAATATAGTTTTATTGGATTCTTTAAATAAAAGAATCAAGTTTCTTGATTTTATCATAAATGATTTAAATTTATCCGGTATTAAAACTATCCACGGCAGAGCTGAGGATTATGCACGAAATATAGATTATCGTTATTGTTTTGATATATCTGTTTCGCGAGCAGTTGCAAATTTAAATACTTTAAGTGAGTATTGTATTCCTTTTTTAAAAAAAGGAGGAATATTTATTTCATATAAATCAGATAAATCAGATGAAGAAATTAATAATTGTAAAAATGCTCTTAAAGTTTTATGTTCTGAAATATCTTATATTAAAGAC
>JAILKH010000160.1 GCA_024693925.1 Lachnospiraceae bacterium
TATTCCTTATGATCGTTTTACTCACCTCCCCTCCATTAAATTTCCATTTATGATTGAACTCCGGACGGACCTTTGCTATACTCTTTTTGTATTCGGATAGAAAGGCTTTGTCCTTCATATCATAGAAATATGTCCTTGTTCGCAGCAGGGACATTTTCTTTTTTCTTTCCCGGCAGCGGTACATACTGATTTAACTTGTCCTTTATCCTGATCTTCTTTCTTGCCGCAATATAGTATTGCATTGTAGTCGATTCCAAATCACCGATATAGGCCGCTATTTCCTTTATACCTGCTCCCTCTTCATACATCCTTGTGGCAAATGTTCTTCGGAATATATGGAGTCCGCTCACCTTAGTTTCAAAATCCAGCTTTCTGTATATCGTATCCATACAGTGTTCCAGTTCGGTAGCTGTGTACTGCATTCCGGTCTTAGTCCTGCATATCAGTTCATTATCCTTTCCCGGCTTGTTTTCTCTTATAAGTCTAAGATCCATGATCGCTTCATCTGACAGCCCTATAACTCTCGCTTTCTGGTTCTTGGTCGAACCCTGAGTTGCAATATAGTTATTCTCGCCTTCCTTTTTGTCGCGATTCTTGCTCATGGAAGTACTTTTATTTATGGTCAGAGTCCCACTTTTCTCGTCATAATCCTTCCATTTAAGGCTTATAAGCTCTCCTACTCTCATACCGGTATGTAAGAGAAGCCTTCCATACAGACCGCCTGCATACTTGAACTTACCGTTATTTGCATTCTTTTTTAGTGTCTCTTTCAAAAATGCCTCTTCTTCAGCCTCCGACATTACTATTACATCTGCATCGAACTCATTTTTCTGTTCCAGCTTTGCCAGACGTTTCTGTATGGTTCTTTTAATCAGAAGAACCGGATTGGAATTCAGCTCCCCTCGTGCAACTGCCCATTCATATGCCGCATTCAGAACATCCAGGGCTTTCTCTATCGATGACATTGACAACCCGGTCTTTATAAGTTCATTTATGTGATTTTCAATATCTGCTGAGGACACCGCTGATATCTGCATATGACCTATCCGATACTTTGATATCTGGTTTTTGATCGTTCCTTCACGCCTGTCTACTGACTTCGGCTTAAGTTCATTATTTTCTGCCTGAAAGGTCAGATGCCTTGTACATAAATCTTCGACAGTATCGGAACCCTTTACACTCAGTCGTGCTTTCTCTGCTTCCCATTCTGCTTCTTTCTTCTTCATAAGCTTGATACACATAGCCCTATTTGCTGCCGTTACCGTAAGTGTTTTCCTCTTTCCATCAGACTTAAGTCCAACACCCTTTCGGTAGGTTACGGTTCCGTTTTCATTCTCTGTGAAGAAACCCTGTCCCTTGACGTTTCTCTTCATTTTCTCACCTCCTTTCCGTTGTCAAAAACTTACCATTATCAGTTACCCTATTGACGCTTTTGCCGTTCAGATTGCGAATGATTTGTACTCATATTTTCCGAGCCATTCATCCAGAGCTTTCCTTGTTACCAGGTATCTGCCGCCAAGTTTTATTGAAGGAAATCCCTTACTTTTTATCAGTGCGTAAGCCTTGTCTCGCCCCAGATGAAGTACCTGCGCCAATTCTTTAGCCGACAGCACCGATAAAGTATCTTGTGTGTTTTCCATATAATCACTCATCTTTATCCCTCCCTTCTGACTTAAGTATTTTTCAGGACTTAAAAATACTTTTGTCCTGCAATACGATTAAAACATACAATTGTATTCTTGTCAACAGCAAAAATACATTTTGTCTTAAAAATATTTCATTTGGCTCATTTGTATGCTATAATTTGATTTAGAATCAAAATATATGAAGGAGAAAGCAACTATGACCGTAGGAGAAAAAATCAGATATTATCGTGAGAAAGAAGGGTTATCGACTATCCAGCTGGCAACAGGTGCCGGATTACCTGTTGATAATATAAGAAAATATGAATCAGGTGCAAGAAATCCAAAGATAGAACCACTAAAGAAAATAGCGACAGCACTCGGAATAAACATTAATACTCTTCTTGACGTTGAACTTAAAACTCCGGCCGATGTTGCTCCATATCTAATAAAGATTGGACAGATCTGCGGAATTGAATTCATTGGGAAAAAGAACAAAGACGGGCTGTATTCGAATGACATTTCCATAAGATTCAATGATCAATATATACAGGAATTCCTTGCAAGATGGGCTAACAGACTTGAAACAATCAGGAATCTAAGAAATGAAGCGGAACATACGCTTGATAAAGATACAAAAGCATATATGCTTAAGAGAGCCGATGATATGGAAGCATCAATGGAAGCCGATCTTGCCGATTCGATTCCATTCAAAAACACGCCTGATGGTACCTTTCATGCAAACGTCCTTCCTCAGTCGATATCCGATATACTGACTGCAGAACTGAACAAAATGAATTAACAACATTGACCCATAGATTGACCTATTTTGTAGAAAATTGACCTATTTTAACGAAAAACCACGTAAACTCTTCCTGATTTTTACTGTCAGAACCAATCAGTAGAAATCAGGAATTCTGTTTCTTCGATGCAGTAAAACCCGCATAAACACCGGTTTTCAGGCATGAAAAAAGGAAGCTGAAGATCAGCTTCCTTTACCAGCGCTACCAGGATTCGAACCTGGAAATGACGGAGTCAGAGTCCGTTGCCTTACCATTTGGCGATAGCGCTAAAAACATATTCAAGTCAATTCACCGAACCGACTTGAATGATTATACAATAGACTAAGATATAATTCAAGACTTTTTTTAAATTATATTACAAAACAATACTTATCCTTGTCCCGATTCCTGTAACAGAGGTTATTTCAAAATGCCCTTTATGTTTATCCACTATCCACTTCGCTATCGAAAGTCCCAATCCTGTACCTTGGGTATTTCTGGCCTCATCGGCACGATAGAAACGTTCAAACATATGATCTATATCTTTTTCATCCATACCAATACCGGAATCCTGAACTCTTAAATACGGTTCTTCTTTATCCGTTTTACCTGTGGAAAGAAAAATATCTTCTCCTTTAGCGGTATATTTAGCCGCATTATCTATAAGTATCCTTACCGCCTGTTTAAGCATCCCTTCATCTGCCCTTACCACTATATCTTCCTCGCTTTTACTGAATCTGTAAAGATGGTCTTCATCTATCATTAGCGACTCTTCATATATTTCTTTCATTAAATTATTAAGGGAAATGTCCTTCATTTCAAGAACTGTTTTTCCGCTGTCGCCCCTTGCAAGAAAAAGCAATTGCTCCACCAGATGTTTCATGTGCTCGGATTCATGAGATATGGCAGTAATGGATTCCTCCAATACCTTATCATCATCCTTCCCCCATCTCTTAAGCATATTTGCATAACCCTCTATAACTGCAATGGGAGTTCGAAGTTCATGTGAAGCATCATTAACAAATCGCGCCTGTTGCCGATAGCTCTCTCTCATTCTCACCAGCAGATTGTTCATCGCTGCTTCAACACCTTTAAGATCCGAATTATTAAAACTGAGCTTATCATCCTCTCCCGGATCTATATTATCTATAGCATTTTCTATCATTCTGTATTTATCTTCATCATCAAAAGACAGCCTTGATAATTCATCCGCCTTTAAGGCCAGTTCATTGATCGGTCTGAGTATCCTTCCGATCTTTCTGTTCTCGAAAGGATAGCTTATGATAAGTCCTATAATCTGTACAATAAAAATCGCCAGCAGCGCAATACCCATATATCTGTAGAATTCATACATCGAACCCTGATTATATATTTCAAAAAATAACTCTTCAAGTTCTTTCCGGTTATAGTCATTTCCGATTATATTATTCCATTTATCAATATATCTTGAAACAAACTTATCTCCGAATCTTAAATATGCATTTGAAACAACAAAAAAGAAATGCATGATAACTGCTATAAAAATATCTTCCATCAAGAAACGTTTGATTTTTTCTTTTATCCAAAGTCTGTGTATTTTCTTTTTAATTGAAGGAAGTTCACTCTGTCTTGATGACATATCCGACACCCCGTACCGTTTGTATCATTTTAACATCAAATACTTCATCTATCTTGGATCTCAAAAACCGAATATATACATCTACAACATTGGTTTCTCCAATATAATCATACCCGCATACTTTTTCAAGCAGCGTATCCCTGGTCATAACAATATCCTGATTAGCAAGCAAAGTCATGAGCATAAGAAACTCTCTGTTAGTAAGATTGATCTCATGATTATCATACTTGACTGTCCGTTTTTTCTCATTAAGTATCAGTTTTCCCCACGTATATACACCCTCTGATTTATTTTCATTATTATCATTCTCAAATACGTTATCATTATTTCTTGCTGAATTGCTTGATTTGCTTGCAGAATCATTGACCGGCATATCAATACCGGCCAATATCTTGTCATGATCATCCATTGTATATTGATCATTAATTTTATTATTATCCCTTTTATGGTACAATTTAAGCGCAACTCTGATTCTGGCCAGCAATTCTTCAATTGCAAAGGGCTTGGTTATATAATCAACCGCGCCCCCGTCAAGTCCCGACACCTTATCCATTACGGCATCTCTGGCCGTCACCAGGATTACCGGCGTATCCGCTCCCGCAGACTTATCATTTTTAAGACGCCTTAACACCTCAAGGCCGTTTAGTTCCGGAATCATTATATCCAGAAGTATAAGATCATATTCATTTTCCATAGCCATATTCAAAGCGTTTCTGCCATCATATGCTTTACTTACAATATAACCTTCATGGGTAAGCTCCAATTCCAGGAATCGTGCCAGCTTCTCTTCATCTTCTACAACAAGAATATGTGTTTCCATTTCAACCCCGTTCATCTATACCGGATCATAATTTATCAAATTCATCCTTAACCTTGTCTACAACCTCACCGGCTTTATCCAAAGTATTATTAACAACATTAAAAGAATCCGGTCCCACTATCTCATATCTGCAGTCCAGGAACAAACCTACTATAAGCACGATACCTACCGTCCAGAAAGAAACTATCAGCGCCAGTATCAAAACCCATACCGGAAGCGAAACTATTTTTTCATTCTTACGTTCGACCACAAACTTATTATTTTTACATTTAAGCCAGATAAGATGACATAAGTACTTAATCTTTTGCCCGATGGTTCTTTCACTTTTATTTTTATTGCTTTCAACAGCATCTCTGACATCTACATATGCCGTCTGTTCCTCATATACCGTGGATCTGCTGGTCTGTCCTTTGGATCCGGTCTTTCCCTGTCCTTCCAGATATATCATTGCATCCAACAGATCACCCTCCGACTGCTTAAGGGCTTCCTTTGCCTCTTCATAAGTTACATTTGCTCTTTGTCTTAATTTTTCAACTTTTTCAAATTCATCCATAATGATCCCTCTTTCTCAAAATCAGTAATGTTGTTTTTTAACAACCTTTATTGTTATACTGCAAAGTATTGTATCCGTCACAGGAAATGCCTGATCATCAACTGCCCCGGAGCACTCACATCCCTCTGACATTATTCAATATAACTTTAATAAATTAATACATCTTTGAGAAAAGATTAAAATCAGATTAAATCTTCAATGGTTTTTTTATTATCTCCCCCGTCTCCGGAATTTATAAGTATACAATCCATTCCGCATTTCTTTGCTATAGCCTCATCACACCTTATTTCATTTCCCACCATTACCGACCGGTTCTTATCCAGCTTTTCGCCTTCAATAAGTGCATTCATAAATCTTATATCCGGTTTCATAACCCCAAGATCCGAAGATATATAAACAGCATCAAAACACTCTGCCAATCCACTGTTCTCAAGTTCGGGACGGGTAAATATCCCTGCAGCATTTGACAATAAATATATTTTTTTTCCTTTTTCTCTGAGCTTATTTAAAGTTTTTATGGTATTTTTATATACCCTGAAATAAGTTCTTGACTCAATTCTGAACAAATTAGCCATAAACATACACCAGTCGCTTTGCATAAGTAACTCCATAACACCTTCCCTGTCGCAGGCATATTTTTCCCTTAATTCATTGATAGATTTACCCTCAATCTTAACCTCCGTATCATGTGTATTTTCGGCTTCCAATAAAAGACGGACGAATACCCTCTCCAATTTTATCTCGGGATGATCCGATCCGTTTGATTTCTGCAAAAGTACTCTTTCCTCTTTATCCAGATAAAAAAAGCTCTCTCTTAACGCTTTTGCTTCCCACCCACAGCCATAAACATTATAAGCCTTAGCCATAAGCTTCCATAAAGACAGTTTCATTTCATCCACATGAATATCTATGAGCGTCCCATACAGATCAAAAATATAATTATCATAATCCTTGCCCTTCATTTCTATTTCCACCCTTCCTTCATAATATTCTATCTATATTCCAACAACTGTCTAAAATACAATTTACATCTTCTTACATATTAAAGTCTTACCCAGCCTTCAAACTCTTTTAATTCATTATCCTTGTCTTTTAAATACGCCTTGGGATAAACCACTATACGGTCCTCATTTTCATTTAATAATGCCCCCCACTGGGAAAAAGTGGAATTAGCGATTATATTATGCTTACACAGGCTCATCAATTGCATATCCCTAAAGCTCTCTTCCCCCTCATTCCCTTCAACTATTTCCTTATTATCCAGCCACTCGAATTCCTTTCCGACAAAATCACCATCATCCGAAAAAACAAAAAAATACGGATCCTCAACCCTCTCTTTAATATAATTCACAGCCTTCTCGTAATACTCTCTGTCAAGTGCCACAAACATATCCGAATACATAGAAGACAGATAATCTCCTCTTCTTACATGAAGGCTTACGGAATTACAGCCCCGGATATGCTCCATATACTTAATATTCCGGTCATCGGTGAAATCCGGAAACCGAAAATGCCTTCTGATACCTTCAAGTCTCCCTCTAAGGTACTTCTCTTCTATCCAGAAACCCATAATATACCAGTCCTTGCCGGTATCAAGTCCGGTTACCAGTTTATATAACTCATTACTTCCGTCACTTGCATCATCATTATCATACCTTCCGTTTAACTGGTCTATTATATATGGTTCTCTTTTCTTTTGGGTGAATTCACGGATTATACGATTGGGATATCTGCGTATCTGTTCGAATCTCTTCCACTTAAAAAGATTGGGAATAAGGCCGGTTACCTTAAATAATTCAGCCTTCGAAGCTTCCTCCACATTAAAGAAAGTATCATCGGATTTCCCGAATATTCTCTGAAGCTCATAACCATGATGATCATTATTGGAATAGAACCAGGTAAGATCGGCTTTCACCTCTGTATCCTTGTATAAGGTTTTAAGAAAACGGTAAAAGGAATATTGAAACATCTGATTACCCAGTCCGCTGCTAAATCGTACGATTATCAAATAAGCATCCTCCTTTAAACTCTCCCGGTCACACAAAAAAAGATTTATTTCCGCTTCCCCTCCATAAGCCTTTTAAAAACACTTAAAGCAGAATAGCAGGCAAGATTTGTCCTTTTATCCTTCCTTACTACGTGTACTATATTATATTCAAACATATCTTTTAAAAATCTGTAATTATCCTTATCCGGTTTGTGCAAAAACAAATTAAGAGCAGTAAGATAATCCTTTTTGCATCTGATGGCCGCGTGATCCGTCAAGCCCACAGCTTCCTCGACCCATTTGGTCATTGTTGTATTAAGATAGCAGTCATCCTTTATAAGATCCCGTTTCATAGCCAGTGAATTCCAGTTTGTACCGGAGGGCTTCTTTACATACCTCCAGGCACTCATAGTCTCATCCATTCTGTATATTTTCCCCTGTATCAGTAAAAACAGAAGAATTAAAGCATCATCCACAAAATCATGAGCCCTGTAAAGGATCGTATAATCATATTTCTTCTGAGGATATATATTCCTTGAAACCAGAGTTGCATAATGTCCCGGCCACTTCCCCGATTTTTTAAAATCATCATAGGTAAAATCACCGGACCAGTTATACAGGCTTCCTATTTCCAGGAGCTTCTCATCCTCGATCCTTTCTCCTTTTTCATCTATCATCATACAGGCATGGGTACAGGCAATATACTCTGGATGTTCTTCCAGGTAATCCACCTGTTTTTGCAGCTTATGCATATCCGTCCAATAATCATCCCCCTCAAGATATGCCAGATATCTTCCCCTGCATTCAATCGTAGTATTATATACATTAAGAGTAGGTCGTCCGAAATTTTTCTCCCGGAATAAAAGTCTTACTTTATCCGGATATTCCTCCGCCACCCTTCTTAATATTTCCCGTGTGGAATCGGTAGAACAATCTTCACCAACAACTACTTCATAATCAAAATCCGTCTCCTGCTCGCATACGCTTCGAAGCGCCTTCTCCACATATTTCTCATGATTATAGGTTATAAATACCACACTTAAAATAATATCTTTCATTATTATTCCTCACTCAGGCGGCATCATTCCGTACCGGCTTCTATTTGTGCATAAGTAACCTCACTGACGGTTCCGTTATCCACCTTCAATATCATCTGACAGTTCCTTATGGTCGTAAGCCTGTGAGCTATTATAATAAGCGTCTTCTTCCCCATCAAAGAATCAATGGCTTCCATAACTGCAGTTTCGGTTTCATTATCCAGAGCCGAAGTCGCTTCATCCAGCACCAGTATCTCGGGGTCATCATAAAGAGCCCTTGCTATTCCTATCCTCTGCCTCTGTCCGCCGGATAAGCGGACTCCTCTCTCTCCAACCATGGTATCAAGTCCGTCGGGAAGACTCTTAACAAAATCTTTAAGCTGCGCTTCTTCAAGGGCTGCCCATACCTTCTCTTCATCTATTTTTTCATCATCGATCCCAAAAGCTACATTATTCCTTATGGTTTCATCCGCCAGATATATTGCCTGAGGAATATACGCAAGCTTTTTCGACCACTTAAGCGGGTGTTCATGTACATTCATATTTCCATAACAGACACTGCCCTCTGTCGGTGTAAGGATTCCGAGGATCACATCTGCAATTGTTGATTTTCCCGCTCCGGAAGGCCCCATCATACCAACCGCATATCCAAGAGGTATCTTGAAGCTGACATTCTTTATAACATCTCTGTCCGTATGGGGATAACGATAAGTAAGATTGTTTACGGTTATCGCATCCGCTTCGCCAAAATCCTCCTTACCTGCCGCATCCGACAATTCAAAATTCTTCATATCCTCAGTATCTTTTATATCCCTGTAAATAAGATCTACCGAAGGCTTAAGAAATATTATAAGATTAGCGAAATTATTTATCTTACTCACCGATGGAAGAAGCTTAAAGGCTGCCACGGCAAAAGCAGCAAGCTGGGTTATCATGGAACTGATATCTTCACCCCTGTATAACTTAAACACCAAAACCAGAAGAATAGCTCCTATACATACGGTTTCAATAACATATTTAGGCGCCTGACCCAATACGTTATTATTTCTTACAGCATGCATTTTTTTCTTTCCGTAACCGCAGAAAGCATCAACAAAATACTTCTCTCTGTGTAATATCTTTATATCCTTCACGGCTCCCAATGCCTGATTAATTGACTGATGCATTTTTCCGTCATAGATCTGATTTTCTTTTCCGTACTCCTTCGCCTTATTTTTAAATAAAACAAGATACAGTCCGGTAAAGATCATAAGAATGATCCCCACAGATATTGTTATAAACCAGTCCACACTGAGAAGATATAAACAAAGAAGTGCCGAGATCAATAATTCCGACAACATAAGAAACACGCTGAGCAACATCTGAAAGAAACGTTCCGAATCAAGCATAACATTCCTTACCATCTCCGCAGAATTCTTATCAAGATGATATGTATAGGGCTTCTTAAGATAACAATCGATAAGGCGTCCCGACAATCTTAACTGATTATTGTAAATAAAGGTATACTGCACATAATTTATCCATAAAAGATAAACATTCTTTATAAGATAAACCAGAATAAGTCCTATGACCACCACCAGAAAAAATTGCCGTTCATCCCTTACGCCAAGCCACAGATATACCCGGTTAAGAACCTTATTGGTCCTTATCTTTGAGGGCTCGGTAACTATGGAAACCAGCTGGGTTATAAGCGAAACCCCTGCCAGTTCAAATAAAGCCCCCACAAATAATCCTATACACAAAAAAATTGATTGTATCTTCTGTTTTTTGGAAAAAATATAATTGATCTTATTTAGAATACTCATTTTAAATCCTTACTCAATACTGCTTTATAATTCTTCTTATTATCTGCAGCAAAGACAATACCAATGATATACAATTGCATAACGAAATCATTTTATCATAAATATTATATTCCTCCAAGCTTAATAAAATTGTACTCCGTCTTTATACAATCTTAATATCAGACCCAAAGGCTTTATGCCATCTTTTCTTCCGCGGGGGTATGATCTAAACAAATAAAAGATCCGGGAGGATACTATGTCTGTTTTATTAAACATTAAGGATAAACTAACTTCCTTTCAAATTATAATTTTAGCCTTTGCAAGCGTTATTTTACTGGGAGCACTGATACTTATGCTGCCCGTCTCCTCAAACTCAGGGGAAATAACGCAGTTCTGTGATTCTTTGTTTACATCTGTTTCCGCTGTCTGTGTTACAGGTCTTGTTGTAGTTGATACAGCCACTCACTGGTCTTTATTCGGACAGTTTGTAATACTCCTGCTAATACAAACAGGCGGACTTGGTGTTATAACAGTAGCTTCCTTTTTATCTATGCTGGCCGGCAGAAAAATCGGATTGCTGCAGCGTCAGACCATGCAAAATGCTGTATCTGCACCTCAAGTCGGAGGAATAATCAAGCTTACACGGTATATTTTCAAAATAACCTTTCTGGTGGAAGCTGTCGGCACGATACTTTTATTACCTGTATTTGTACCGCATTACGGCACCTACGGAATATGGATGTCTTTATTTCACTCGGTATCAGCCTTCTGTAATGCCGGCTTTGATCTTATGGGCAATAAAACCGGAGAATTCAGTTCCTTTACATATTATGCCGATAACGGATACTTCTGCCTGGTCATTTCATTATTGATCATAATCGGGGGAATAGGATTTATTACCTGGAAGGATGTTACATCCATGGGTACTTCTTTCAATAAATATAAGATGCAGACCAAGGTTATACTCTTAACTACCGCAATCCTTATATTTATCCCGACTATTATATTCTTTTTTACTGATTTTTCGGGATATTCCATCAAAAAAAGGATATGTTTGTCCTTTTTCCAGGCAATAACCCCACGTACGGCAGGCTTCAATACCGCCGATTACGGCAGGCTTTCAGACGTAGGACAGGCTATTACCATGGTATTAATGCTTATAGGCGGATCTCCCGGCTCCACCGCCGGAGGAATAAAGACAACTACCATCGCAATATTATCAGCCAATGCAATTGCTGTCTTTGAGAAAAAAAACAATGCCAACTATTTCGGAAGAAGAATAGAGGACACTTTGATCAAGAATGCATCCACCATATTTTTTCTGTATACATCCTGTGCTATAAGTACCGCCGTGATAATGAGTCTGTTCGAAAAGCTTCCAATGGATATGTGTGCGTTTGAAGCCTTTTCTGCTATAGGCACTGTAGGCCTTACGATGGGAATAACCACCCGCCTTAGCACTGTTTCACATTTTATGCTTATGATGCTTATGTTTTTGGGGCGGGTAGGAGGATTAACCATCGTTTACGCAGCTTTCTCACATAAAGATAAAAGTACATTAAAATACCCTGTTGAAAATATAATGATAGGCTAAGGAGGCAAACTATATGAAATCAATTTTACTTATCGGACTCGGGAATTTTGGCATGCTGATCGCAAAGCAATTAAATGAACTCCGACACAGCGTTATGGCTGTGGATATAAACGAAGAAAGAGTCAATGACGTTCTTCCTTTCGTAACAAATGCACTTATAGGAGACAGCACCAGCAAGAGCTTTCTGGCTTCACTGGGCATCAACAATTTCGATGTCTGCATAGTCACAATAGGAAATAATTTCCAAAGTTCTTTGGAAACCACCTCCCTTTTAAAGGAATTGGGAGGAAAAAAAGTTGTGTCAAGAGCAAACCGTGAGGTTCAGGCAAAATTTCTCTTAAGAAACGGTGCCGACGAGGTAGTAAATCCCGAAAAAGAAATGGCCAAGTGGACAGCCATACGTTATACCTCCGCACATATTCTGGATTACATTAAGCTGGATGATGATCATGCAATTTTTGAAGTAGAACTTCCCAAAGAATGGATCGGGAAAAGTGTAAAAGATATAAATATAAGAAAAAACTTCGGTATAAATATAATGGCAATAAAGCATGACGGAAAGATGGAGCTTACCTTTTCTCCCGAATATATACTTAAAAGTTCTCAGACATTATTGGTACTTGGCGAACGCAAGGAACTGCAAAGGTGTTTTCATATATAAAAAGGAAGGGTATAATATGAAAAATGTTTTATTATCGGCAACCGGTCAGAAAGGAAGAGATTATGGCTCACGAAACCGAAACAAAAGAAACGTTCCCGGCTGAACATGTACTTGTCTGTTTATCTCCATCTCCCACCAATAAAAAAATAATATGTGAGGCTTCCAAACTGGCAAAGGCCTTTCATGCAAATTTTACTGCTTTGTATGTGGCTAAATCTCAGGAAAACAGCTTAACCCCCGAAGACTCCGAAAGGTTACATAACAATTTCAGATATGCGGAAGATAAAGGAGCCGCCATAACATCTGTGATCGCCGAAAACATACCCTTTGCCATTGCCGAATTTGCAAGAGTTTCCGGAGTTACAAAAATAGTTATCGGACGAAGCAACACCAAAAGATATCATTTTTGGGACAAACCGCCATTAACGGAGCAACTTATTCTTATTGCCCCCAATATTGACATCTACATTATACCCGATTCAAAGAACAATAATAAAATCAATCCCGGTAATAAGCCTGTCGGGCAGATCATTCCAACCTGGCGGGATCTTGTTATTACTTCCATTATCCTGGCAGGTATGACTTTACTGGGAATCTGTTTCAGTAAACTCGGCTTTACGGAAGCCAATATCATAATGGTGTATATTTTCGGTGCTTTACTCAGTGCCATAATGACCAAAAGTCCACTGTGCAGTCTGATCAGCTCCTTCTGTAGCGTTCTTCTTTTTAATTATTTTTTCACAGCCCCAAGGCTTACCTTTCACGTTTTTGAACCCGGCTACTCTTTTACTTTTATTATAATGCTGATCACGGCATTACTAACCGGTTCCTTAGCTTACAGGCTTAAGGATATCGCCCGCGAATCCGCTCAATCTGCCTTTCATATGAAGGTACTTTTTGATACCAATCAGCTTTTACAGAAAAACCGGACAACCGATGAAATTATGAAGGTCCTTGCCAATCAGGTCCTTCAGCTTCTGGATAAAGATGTTATAATGTATTCGGTAAAGGAGGGCATCTTAGACTCCGGTTATATTTATACAACCGACGGTGACGGGAATGGTGTTAAAACCTCCGGATACGAAAATGAAGTAGTTAAATGGGTTTTTGAAAACAAAAAAAGAGCCGGAGCCACAACCGGTGTTTTTCCGGACTCAAAATATTTATATCTCGCCATCCGTATAAAAAAAACCGTATTCGGAATAATGGGGGTTAAGGTTGATAAAAAGGTAATGAGTTCTTTTGAGTACAGCATCCTTCTTTCTATTCTCGGAGAAGGTGCTTTGGCTCTTGAAAACCTGGAAAATGAAAAAGCCAAAGAAAAAGCTTATCTTATGGCGCAGAATGAAAAGCTCCGTGCAAATATCCTGCGGACCATTTCCCATGATCTCAGAACACCTCTGACTTCTATTTCAGGAAATGCCAGCAACCTGTTGAATCATTATAAAATATTGGATGATGACATACTTAAACAGATTTTTTCGGATATTTATGATGATTCGGAATGGCTCATCAGGCTTGTGGAAAATCTTCTTTCCGTTACCCGGTTCGAAAACGGCGAAATGAAACTTAATAAATCCCCGGAAATATTAAGTGACGTAATAGATGAGGCCCTAAAACACATTGACCGTAGCAAAGATGAGCACCAAATATACATTCAGCCCTCCGAAGAAATCGTTATGGCACAACTTGATGCAAAGCTTGTAATTCAGGTAATAATCAATATAGTTAATAATGCAATAAAATATACGCAGAAAGGATCAATAATAACAATAAAATACGGTTCCCTTAACGAATATGTATATGTAAGCATTTCCGATAACGGACCGGGTATGGATAATAATACCAGGGAACATGCCTTTGATATGTTTTATACCGGACAGAACGGTATTGCCGACGGAAAAAGAAGCATGGGGCTCGGACTGGCATTATGTAAGGCCGTATCCGATGCACATGAAGGCAGGATCGAAATCCTGGATAATAAACCTTCGGGATGTATAATTACTTTTTATATTAAAAAAGGAGAGATAAATATAAATGAATAAATTTCGGATTCTTATTGTTGAAGATGATCCTCCGATCAGAAATCTTATAGCAACAACCCTTAAAACCAACGGCTATAAATATCTTTTGGCAAAAAATGGGGAAGAAGCCCTGCGACAGGCTTCAACCTACGGACCGGATGTGATTTTTCTCGATCTCGGACTGCCTGATATGGACGGTATCCGTGTTATAGATCAAATACGTGAATGGTCGAACATGCCCATTATAGTAATAAGCGCCCGTAGTGAAGATGACGATAAAATAGAAGCTTTGGACGCCGGTGCCGATGATTATCTTACAAAACCCTTCTCCGTAGAGGAACTGCTTGCAAGACTGCGTGTTATGCAGCGTCGCCTTTCTTTGCTGCGTTCGGATAAGGATCCCAATGAGAGTCCCATATACATAAACGGTGTATTAAAGATCGATCTTGCAGCAGGCTGTGCCTATAAAAATGATGAAGAATTAAAACTTACACCTATAGAATATAAGCTTCTGTGTCTTCTTGCCAAAAACACAGGCAAGGTTCTGACTCATAAATTCATCACCCAGAAAATATGGGGAAGTGCCTGGGACGGTAACGTAGCATCCCTTCGTGTTTTTATGGCCAGTTTAAGAAAAAAAATCGGGAATGATAATTCTTCGACACCTTATATTCAAACCCATGTAGGTATAGGCTACAGAATGTTAAAAGCAGATGAAAAAGAAAATACCGTAAAATAAAGTCACCGGCTGTCCTTCCTGCAGAAACTATTTTTTTCTTTGACGTATTGGCTGCACTGACATTTACGATAACGGGGTTCTTATGATAAAATATTTTTCCGTGTCATTCTTATTTATCACTCATATTCTACGGTAGCCGGAGTCCTTGAGCTTAATATGCTCTGTAACAGGTATTTCATACCAGACAATGAGGAGCAATAATACTATTATTACTCTTATAAACCGTTTTCTTGGGGACTCATTCTTTAGTTTTTCTTTCTGTACTTCTAACCACTCTAACATAAAACACCATGAATACGATATGTGTAGGTAATATTTTTCTAAG
>JAILKH010000158.1 GCA_024693925.1 Lachnospiraceae bacterium
CTGGCCAAGGGATTTATGGCCGGGATAGATGCCTGTTTAAGAAACGGGGCAGATATAATAGTCAATACAGATGCCGATAACCAGTATTGCGGGGCGGATATTGAGAAGCTTGTGCGTCCCATACTTGAAAAGAAGGCGGATGTGGTTGTAGGAGAAAGGCCGATAGATGATACGGAGCATTTCTCTCCCCTTAAGAAGAAGCTTCAGCACTTCGGAAGCTATGTTGTCAGGATCGCGTCAAAGACAGATATACCCGATGCACCAAGCGGTTTCAGGGCTTTTTCAAGAGATGCGGCCATGCATCTTAATGTTATGAACAATTATACATATACTCTTGAGACTATAGTACAGGCGGGACGTACCAGTATGGCCATAACCTCGGTTCCTGTAAGAACCAACGGAGAACTCAGAAAATCAAGACTGTTTCATTCTATGTTTGGCTATGTTAAGAGATCCATGCTTACGATAGTACGTGCTTTTATGATGTATCGTCCCCTTACCTTTTTCTCCATTCTGGGACTTATACCTTTCACTATAGGTCTGGGGCTTGCGATACGGTTTGTTGTATTTTTCATTAAGGGTGCCGGAAGCGGACATATTCAGTCTCTGGTTCTTTCCTCTACTCTTATGTTATTGGGATTTACTACCTTTATAATGGGTTTGCAGGCTGATCTTATAGCCAATAACCGTAAGCTTCTTGAGGATATCCAGTACCGGGTAAGAAGGCTTGATTATAAAGAAGATATAAAAGAAACTTTAGATGACGGATTAAGGAAAGATAATAATAAAGATGCCAAATGATAAATGGGTTTTGATCGGTCCGGTTTATCCATACAAGGGTGGGATTTCCCATTATACCGGGCTTCTCTACCGTGCTCTTAGCAAGCATAAAGAAGTTGAGATGATCTCATATAAGATGCAGTATCCCAAGTTCCTGTTTAAGAAAGAACAAAGGGATTATGCAAATGATACTTTTAAGGTTAAAGATACCCGTTTCCTTATTAATACTG
Organism: Lachnospiraceae bacterium; assembly: GCA_024693925.1. Classification (GTDB taxonomy): domain Bacteria; phylum Bacillota; class Clostridia; order Lachnospirales; family Lachnospiraceae; genus UBA2868. The sequence goes on from JAILKH010000158.1 coordinate 1,011, forward strand.
CCAATCCTTTTAATATATTGAAGGTTGCGAAGGGTATAGTTAAAATGAAGCCGGATAAAGTCATTATCCAATGGTGGCATCCTTATTTTGCCCCCTGCTACAGAATAATGATCTCAAGGCTTAAGAGGGCGGGGATACCGGTAACCTATATTTGCCATAATGTGTTTCCGCATGAGAGATTTCCTCTGGATAAGCAGCTTACGGCAATGGCGCTTAAGAAGGCCGACAATTATATCCTCCATGCCAACGGTGAAGTTAAGGATCTCTTATCCATAAAGAAGGATGCGGATTATAAGGTACAGGTTCATCCGACCTACAGTGCTTTTAACTTTGAAAATATGGATTCGGATACGGCAAGAAACCGGCTGGGGATAGATAAAACCATAAAACTTATGTTGTTTTTCGGTTTCGTACGCGAGTATAAAGGGCTTAAGCATCTTTTAAATGCCGTAAGCATTCTTAAAGAAAGGTATTATGAGGATGCAGAGGAAATGCCTGTACTTTATGTGGTAGGTGATTTTGACGGAAATAAAGATGAATATCTTGCTATTATTGAAAATAAAAGTATTGGCAATATGGTAAGGATAATAGACGGGTATGTGCCCGATAAAGAGGTGGAGAAATATTTCTCGGCAGCGGATCTGGTGGTTCTGCCCTACGAATCAGCCACTCAGAGTGGTATCGTGCAGATAGCATACGGATTTAAGAAGCCGGTTATCGTAACGGATGTGGGAGGTCTGCCGGAGGTTGTTGAGGATGATGTAACGGGTATGATCGTAAAGGCTTTTGATGATGAAGCCCTGGCCGGAGCCATATATAAGTATTTTAAAGAGGACAAAAAGGCTTCGTATACCGGGGGAATAAAAGAACGGGAATATCGGTTCTCATGGGACAGAATGGTAGAGGCGCTGTCTTAAATAAGGCGTCTGTATATAAAGTTTTTTAGGAGATATATAAAATGGAAACAAATACTCAGATACAAACGGACGAGATAGAGATCGATCTTGTGGAACTTCTGGGCGTGTTGATGAGCAAATTGTGGATAATCATTATTTTTATGATGATAGGAGGAGTGATCACCTTTCTCATTTCGGTATATGTGATAGTTCCTCAATATATATCAACCACCAAAATGTATATAATCAACCGGCAGAGTTCGGAGACCCTGACTTATTCCGACCTGCAGACCGGTACCCAGTTGACCAAGGATTATCAGGAGCTGGTTGTCAGCCGTCCGGTGCTTGAAGAGGTCAGAGAGAAGCTTAGTCTTCCTATGGACAATAAGGAACTTAAGAGTAAGATAGATGTCAGTGTTCCCACGGATACACGTATTGTAACAATAACGGTCGAAGATTCCAGTCCGGAGATGGCACGGGCGATCGCAGATGAAATAAGGAACTCGGCATCGTTGCATATTTCCGCGGTAATGAATACGGAAGCCGTTAATGTTGTGGAGGAAGCGGATCTTCCCCTGGAGCCTTCAAGTCCCAAAATAGTTAAGAATACCGTGATAGGTGCGGCAGTTGGTGTATTTATAGCGATAGTTATAGTGGTTCTTGTCTATATTATGGATGATACCATCAAGAATCCCGATGATATAGAGCAGTATCTTAAGGTCAGTGTTCTCGGATCCATTCCTTATGATGAAGAGGACAGCGACAGCGAGGATGAAAAGAGAAGGAACAGGAGGGCTCAAAAGGCCAAGAAGGAGAAGAAGAAAAGAGAAAAATCAAAGTCCGAGACAAGCAGCAGTGACGGCGGTGATAACAGCGGAAATGTTTCGGGTCCTTCGGCCGGTATAGAAATCCTGAGAAGGGGAAAGGAGAGTTGAACCCATGGAGTCCAGAGTCATTACTATAAATCGAAAAAACAAATTGAACTTTCAGACCAATGAAGCCTATAAGTCTTTAAGGTCAAATATGGAATTCTGCGGTAATAATGTTAAGGTCGTGGCTATAACCAGCTGCGTCCCCAATGAAGGTAAATCAAGCGTATCCTTTAATCTGGCTATCTCAATGGCCGAGGCGGGAAAGCATGTTCTTTTCATAGACGGTGATATGAGAAAATCAGTTATTCTCGGAAGATACCAGATAAATAAAGTATCCTCCGGACTGTCACATTTTCTTGCGGGACAACGTGATATCCAGGATGTTATATATTCCACCAATGTTAAGGGACTGCATATTATCCCTACGGGACCGGTTCCGCCCAACCCTTCGGAACTTCTTGGTACATCAAGGTTTAAGCTGGTGCTTAGCAAGTTCAGGGAAATATATGATTATGTTATAATAGATACACCACCTATAGGAAGTGTTATAGACGGAGCTATAATCGCACAGTGTTGTGACGGTGTTGCCCTGGTTATGGAAGCACGAACAATAAGCCGTAAGTTTGCGGAGAGAGTTATAGATCAGTTAAGGAAGACAGGCTGTCCGATTTTGGGAGTTATCCTTAATAAGGTTGATATGGGCGGTAAGTACGGAAGATATTACGGAAGCTACTACGGAAGATACTATGGTAAATACTACGGAAAATATTACGGTGATTATTACGGACATAAGGAAGGATAACTTTTTCGTGAAATGAACCGCTAAAGATGGTGATTTTGATGGCAGACAATCATATTTTTAATGATATTGGCGATGAAATAGGGGATGCTTTAAAACTTGGATTGACAAATGGTGATTATTCCAAGCTTAATGATGCTATAAAGAATTCTGTAAATAAGGTGCTGGATGAGGCTACGGGACAGCTTGAGAGAAGTGCGGGGATCAATACTTCACGTACTCAGAATGTTTCTACGCATAAATACAGTACATATTCTGCCGGTCAGGCTACCAGAGAGAGGCAGAAGCAGCTTGAACGGGAGCGGCAGCAAAGACAGGAGGAGTACAGACGGCAGGCAGAATTAAGGAAACAGAATTCGGGAAATGTATATTATGAGCGTCGTAACGGCAGTAATATAAACGGAAAGATCAATAATGCAACCCATAAACGGCAGCAGAGTTTTGAAGAGAGACGGCAGAGGGCGGAGCTTTTAAAAAGAATGAGATCTCCCAATGCCATAGTTGCAAACGGTAAATTGCTGCCCACTAAATTCAATGCCGTTAATGATACTTTAAGTGTTTTAAGCATAGTGTTTGGAGCGATAGGTACTTTTATCTTCGGATTATTATCTATGGGGGCGATTGCAGGTTTTGTCACTGATGCTAAGGAAATCGGAAGTGTGATGCTGTTTTTGGTTCCCACGCTTATTAGTGCCGCCTTTATTTTCAAAGGTATATATGACCGGAAGATGCTGGAACGCGCCAAACGTTACGCAAGAATGTGCGGAGAAAAAATGTATGCAAAGATAAGTCAGCTGGCCTCCGCTACGGGAATGGAAGAAAAAAAGCTGAAAAAGGAAGTAAAGAAACTGCTTAAGAAGGGATATTATCCCGAAGGATATATAGACGAAGAAGAGACCACTCTTATGCTTTCGGATCAGGTGTATAATGAATATACTACTATGAAGAGCCGGATGAAGACAGAGGAAAAGCAGCGTAAGGATGAGGCTGAGAAGCTTACCGGAGAGGAACAGACCGAGCTTGGTCTTATGATGTCTGAGGGAACGGAGGCTATAAATAAGCTTCATAAACTGAATGATGAGATTCCGGGAGAAGTTATAAGCGCTAAGCTGGATGTTCTGGAGGATCTTCTCAAACAGATATTTAATTGTGTAAGGGAACATCCGGAACAAATGGACAGGATGCATAAATTGATGGACTATTATCTTCCTACCATGCTTAAGCTTGTTGAGGCTTATGCCGAATATGATAAGATATCCGCTCCGGGGAAGGAAATTCTGGAGGCTAAGACGGAAATAGAGAATACCCTTGATACTATAAATGAAGCATTTGTTCAGCTGTTAAATAATCTTTTTCAGGAATCTGTATGGGATGTAACAAGTGATGCTCAGGTACTTACGACTATGCTGACCCAGGAAGGACTGGCTAAGGAAGAGGCACTTAAGACCAAATGAAACCTGATCTGAACCGGGGATTAATTATTGTCATTAAATATACATTTTATCAGAGGAGGATACGAAATGGACGAAAACATTAATGGAGCCGTGGGGGGAGCTGTAGAAGCTCAGGCGGCAGTACCGGAAGCTACGTTATACGAATCACCTTTTGCACCCCTTGAGGAGGAAAAGCCCGCCTCGCATATACCGGTGGATTACGGTACAGAGCTTTCCGATATTAAAACCAAAAGTGATCTTACTGAAGAAGAACAGAAGGTAGTTGATAATTATGTATCTCAGATAGATCTTAATAATTCCCAGCTTGTAATACAGTATGGTGCGGGTGCACAGAAGAAAATAGCTGATTTTTCCGAAGGGGCTCTTAACAGTGTACGTACCAAGGATATGGGTGAGATTGGAAATCTGCTTACGGGACTTGTTTCCGATCTTAGAGGTTTTGATGCGGAAGCAGAAGAAAAGAAGGGCTTCCTGGGGTTGTTCAAGAAGGGTCAGGCCAGGGTTAGTGATCTTATGGCCAAATACGACAAGACGGAAGAGAATGTAAATAAGGTTGTTAAGATCATGGAAGGACATCAGGTGACTTTGCTTAAGGATGTGGCAATGCTTGATAAGATGTATGATACCAATCTTACTTATTATAAGAATCTTACTTTATATATTATCGCCGGTAAAGAGAAGCTTGCCATCGCAAAACAGCAGGAATTACCCAAGTTGCTTGCCAAGGCTGAGCAGTCAGGTCTTCCCGAGGATTCACAGGCGGCTTCCGATTATGCTGCAATGATCGAAAGATTCGAGAAGAAAATATATGATCTGGAGCTTACAAGAAATATTTCCATGCAGATGGCTCCCCAGATCAGACTTATCCAGAATAACGATACCATGATGTCTGAAAAGATCCAGAGCACTCTGGTTAATACCATTCCCCTTTGGAAAAGTCAGATGGTCATAGCGATAGGACTTAATCATTCCACAGAGGCGGCCAAGGCTCAGCAGGAGGTTACGGATATGACGAATGAGCTGCTTAAGAAGAATGCCGAGGCTCTTAAGGTGGCAACGGTAGCATCCGCCAAAGAAGCGGAAAGAGGTATTGTTGATATCGAGACTCTTACCCAGACCAATCAGACGCTTATAGATACTCTTAATGAAGTCGTTCAGATCCAGGCAGACGGACGTACCAAGCGTGCGGAAGCAGAGAAGGAACTTAGTCGTATTGAAACCGAGATGCATAATAAACTTATTGAACTGAGCAAGATGTCGGGACAATAAGATAAGGAATATATGAAAAAAAGAACAAAAGAAATTCTGAATATTCTTGATGAGCAGTACGGAACGGACGGGATATGTTATTTGGAACATGATAATGCGTGGCAGCTTCTGGTGGCTACAATATTATCTGCTCAATGTACGGATGCCAGGGTCAATCAGGTGACGAAGGATCTGTTTGTTAAATACCCGGATGTAAAATCCTTGGCGGATGCGGATATTAAAGAACTTGAGGATGATATAAGAAGTACGGGTTTTTATCATAACAAAGCAAGGAATATATCAGCCTGCTGCAGAAAACTCTATGAAGAATATAACGGTGAAGTGCCCTCGGACATAGAAGAACTTACTAAATTGCCCGGAGTCGGCAGAAAGACAGCAAATGTAATAAGAGGAAATATATTCGGTATAGAGAGTATTGTAGTGGATACACATGTTAAGAGGATTTCCTATAAGCTTGGTCTTACGAAGGAGAAAGATCCCGTTAAGATAGAGTTTGATCTTATGAAGGAAATACCAAAGGACCATTGGATACTTATAAATATCCAATTGATAGCATTGGGACGTGATATCTGTAAAGCGATCCACCCTATGTGTGAGAAGTGCCGCCTGACAGGATATTGTAATTATTATAAAAATATTTCCAAATAGAAAAAAGAAATGAGTTTATATGGCTCATTTCTTTTTTTTCATATATTGATTTATATTTCCTTTTTCTTTAAGGGCTCTTATAATAGGCTCTTTCATTATCGAATTAAGTTCTCCGGCAATCTCCGTAATATGATCCAGCTTATCAAATTCAAAATTCTCTACATATATATCCGCCAGATTTGTATAAGAGGATTTAAGATCTGTTCTGCATTCTATCGCAAATTCAAGAACCTTCCGGGCATCTTCTATAAATCCCTGTTCCAGCAGATCCTCTGCCCATTTATCAAGATATTTGACCAGATCCGTAAAATTGTGATCATATTCGCTTAGGACGGTAAGATTGGGAGCTCCATATTTTAATTTAAGATCCGTATTGGAGATCCCTGTGAAATTAACTATTTTGGAATCCTTAAGCTTCAGGATATTGGCTTCATCAATTTTCAGAATATCCTCCGGGGAAGTTGTTACGGGATCCGCCGGTGAGATTTCCGAAGAAGGTACCGGGGAAGACTCGGAAGAAGACTCCGGGAGATTTTTAAAGGGAAGGGACTCAAAAGGAATATTTATATATCCAAGCTCATCAAGACTTTGTTTGCGAACGGAGTTGGCAATGCTTTCCTCTCTGATACGCTTTTCATCCCCTGTATTAAATCGCGTAGCCGAAGATTTCATATATATCATAATAGCCAGAAAACCAATTACTATGGTTGTAAAAATAGGTGATATCATTTATAATAATCCTTTAGAATATTTATGAAAGGCGGTTATATCTTATGAATTTATATAATAAAAAATCCAGGAAGATAATGTCTAGTATCATTATCATATTGCTTGTTTTAGCTATGATAGTGCCGACCCTGTCATACCTTTTGCAATATTGAAGGCTCGGCTTTTCAATAAGGACACAGTAATATCTTATAGGATATGGTCTTAACTTGCAAGTGCAGGATAAGGAATATAGGGTTTGTAATTTTTTTGGGATTAGAGGGATCATTGTGAGAAAGAAATTAAAGATATATGCAGCGGTGCTCTGCATATCCGGTCTGATAACCGGTTTACTTCCGGCTGATGCTGTATGGGCAGGCAATATAGGTAAGATCACTAAGACGTCGGGTATCATACAATTTGAAGACCCGGTTCCGGATAATGTTCCGGAGACAGACATAAATATCGGAATAGATACAGAGGCGAATACAGAGGAGAATACAGAGGAGAATACAGAGACTACTTCCACCACCGACAATATAAACATCAATATATCCGGTGGTGATTCCGTCGATATATCTGCCGAGGATATATTGGAGAATGAAAACAGTCTGGCAACGGAAATAAATGTAGAAGTTCCCGCATCGGTCCATATAGATCCTAATGCGAAGATCAATAAAGGAATCTATGCCGATAATGTTGATATTTCGGGCCTTACTTATAAGGAGGCAAAATCAAAGATCGAAAATTATATTTCTCAAATAAGAAATACACAGATCGAGCTTGCTTCGATAAATGACAGGGTTACCACGGTTTCGGCCGGTGATCTCGGAGTAAAGTGGAGTAACAGTGATATTCTGATAGAGGCTGTAGGTCTTGGTAAAACCGGAAATATCATAGCCAGATACAAAGCAAATAAGGATCTTGAAGTAGAACATAAGGTTTATGATGTTAATGTCAAAGCAGACAAGGCTTCGGTCAGGAATGTGGTAGCGGCTGAGAGCGATGAGTGCGGAAGCGAAGCTAAGGATGCTACCATGAAAAGAGAGAACGGAGTATTTTACATTACCGAAGGTCAGGAAGGCTTTGGTATTGATGTGGATAAATCCGTGGATTCCATTATGGATATAATGGATAACTGGGATAAGAACAGTACGAGGATCGAACTTGTATCGGGCATGATACAACCCAAAGGCAAGGCGGAAGATCTTGAAAAGGTATGTGATCTCCTCGGACATTTTTCAACCAGTTTTTCTTCTTCCGGTAGAGAGCGTTCCGGAAATGTACGTAACGGAACCAAGCTTATAAACGGTAAGCTTCTTTACCCCGGAGAGCAGTTGTCGGTATATGAAACGGTTAGTCCGTTTACGGAAGATAACGGTTATTATCTTGCCGGATCGTATCAGAACGGCCTGGTGGTTGAAAGCCTCGGAGGCGGGATCTGTCAGGTGAGTTCAACCTTATATAATGCAGTATTACGGGCAGAGCTTCAGGTAGATGAAAGATATAATCATTCCATGATAGTAAATTATGTGGATATGTCCTCCGATGCGGCTATATCCGGTACTGCTAAGGATTTCAAGTTCACGAACAGCCTTGAGAATCCTATTTATATAGAAGGATATACAACCGATGATAAGCAGGTTGTATTTAATATATATGGTGTTGAATACAGACCCTCCAACAGGAAGATTTCTTTTGAAAGTGTAGAACTTGAGAAGAAGGAGCCGGAGGGTGAAAAAGTTGTGGCGGATCCTTCTCTTCCGGTGGGAGAAATACATGTTCAGTCTCCTCATACAGGCTACAGGGGAGAATATTGGAAAATAATTCAGGTAGACGGTGTCGAGACCGAAAGGGTAAGAATAAATAAGAGTACCTATCAGGCAGTTCCCAAGACGGCATCGGTGGGAACGGCAGCGGATAATCCCGAGATCACAAATATGGTAAAAGCTGCAATAGCTACAGGAAGTATCGAATCCTGTAAGGCTATGGTAGCACAATTAAAAGAAGCTGCAGCGGCCGCCACATTACTTGTGCCGGCAGCACCTGTGGCAGAAACTCCGGAAGTGGCTCCGGCACAGGCAGAACAGCCTCAGGAGGAGCAGCCTCAGGCAGAGCAGCCTCAGGAATAGAACGTGTAAGTATAATAATATTATAAGAAGTTAAACAGATTTATATAAAGGTGAAATCTAATGAATGTGGGTAAGGTGCCGGAATCGGTACTAAAAAGATCTATTATTAAGCAGATAAGAACCAAAAGACCAGAAATATTAATGGGAGCAGCGGTAGGTGAAGACTGTGCACTCATAAAGCTTAAAGATAATGAAGTATTTGTTATGAGCACGGATCCTATTACGGGTACCTCCTATAATGTAGGGTCATTGGCGGTTCATGTAACTGCAAATGACATAGCTTCCGCCGGAGCGGAGGTGGTAGGTGTTATGCTTTCCGTGCTTCTTCCCGAAGGAACGGAAGAAGAGGAATTAAAGAGTATGATGAAGCAGGTTGAAGAAACCTGCCATGAATTAAATATACAGACTATAGGCGGTCATACCGAAGTGACCAGGGTTGTAAATCAGCCGGTTATAACGGTTACGGGTATAGGTAAGGTTGATAAAGACAGTATTGTCACTACCGGGGGAGCTAATCCGGGAGATGATGTAATAGTAACCAAATGGATAGGGCTCGAGGGTACCTCGATCATAGCAAGAGAGAAAGAGGCTGAGCTTCTTAAGAGATTTAAGCCTTCATTTGTAGAGGGAGCAGCTGATTTTATTAAATATTTATCAGTGGTGCCGGAGGCAGCAGTCGCGGCTAAGCATGGTGTAACGGCCATGCATGATGTTACAGAGGGTGGTATTTTCGGTGCGCTCTGGGAGGTGGCGGAAGCTTCCTCGGTTGGTTTAAGGATCGATCTTAAGAGTATTCCCATAAGACAGGAGACTATAGAGATCTGTGAGGTTTTCGGTATCAATCCCTATCAGCTTATTTCCAGCGGTTCCATGCTTATTACCGCACAGAGGGGTCATGATCTGGTGGAGGAGTTAAGCGTAAACGGTATACATGCTGCCGTTATAGGCAAGGTTGTGTCCGGAAACGACAGGATTCTTATAAATGATGATGAGAAGAGATATCTTGAACCGCCAAAATCCGATGAGTTGTATAAGATTTATGATGTTTAAATTCATATGATGGAGGAAAATAAATAATGAGAGAGAAAATTCTTAGCTACATTGAAAAAAACAGCCGTATTGATCTGAAGGAACTGGCTATTTTGCTGGGAACCACAGAGCCGGAAATAGCACAGGAGCTTTCGGAAATGGAGTCGGAAGGGATCATATGCGGATATCATACACTTATAGATTGGGATAAAGTAACCACCGACAGAGTAAATGCTTTAATAGAAGTAAGGGTTACCCCTCAGAGAGGGCAGGGATTTGATGCCATAGCAGAAAGGATCTATAAATATCCTGAAGTAAATGCAACCTATCTTATTTCCGGAGGATATGATCTTTTGGTATCGTTGGAAGGAAAGACGCTTAGAGAGATCAGTAACTTTGTAAGTCAGAAACTCTCAACCCTGGAATCAGTAATTTCCACTACAACATATTTTGTGCTTAAAAAATACAAAGATCACGGAACCATTCTGAACGGTGATTCTGAAGATGAAAGGATGATAGTGACACCATGAGAAATCCATTATCGGAAAAAATCGTAAGTATCAAGCCATCCGGGATCCGTAAGTTTTTTGATATAGCAAGTGAAATGAAGGATGTAATATCTCTGGGTGTGGGCGAGCCTGATTTTGATACTCCCTGGTTCATAAGGGATGAGGGGATCTATTCGCTGGAGAAAGGAAGGACCTTCTATACCTCCAATTCCGGGCTTTTGGAATTAAGGAAGGAAATATGTAATTATCTTAAGAGACGGGTAGATGTGAACTATGATGCCGGTCATGAGGTTATTATCACGGTAGGAGGTTCGGAAGCTATAGATATAGCTATGAGAGCTATGCTGGATCCGGGAGATGAAGTACTTATTCCCCAGCCCAGTTATGTATCCTATGAGCCCTGTGTGGTTCTTGCCGGAGGTACACCTGTAATAATCGAACTTAAGAATGAGAATGAATTTAAGCTGACAAAACAGGAGTTACTTGATGCCATTACGGATAAGACCAAGATACTGGTTATGCCTTTTCCCAACAATCCGACAGGCGCCATAATGACAAAGGAAGAACTAAAGGATATTGCGGAAGTATGTGTTGAAAAAGATATTTTTGTATTGTCGGATGAAATATACAGTGAATTGACTTATGATAAGCCTCATTATTCAATAGCAGCCTTGCCGGGAATGAAGGAAAGAACTATCCTGATCAACGGGTTTTCCAAAGGATATGCCATGACAGGGTGGAGGCTGGGTTATGCCTGCGGTCCTAAGGATATTATTCTTCAAATGACCAAAATACACCAGTTCTGTATTATGTGTGCACCGACAACCAGTCAGTATGCCGCAGTTGAGGCATTAAGACAGGGGGATGAAGCAGTTGAGAAAATGAGAGAGTCTTATAATCAGAGAAGAAGGTTTCTGATGTATTCGTTTAAGGAAATGGGACTTCCCTGTTTTGAACCCTTCGGAGCTTTTTATGTATTCCCTTGTATTAAAGAGTTTAATATGACCTCTGAAGAGTTTGCTTTTGCATTACTGGATGCCAAGAGACTGGCGGTAGTTCCGGGTTCCGCTTTCGGTGATTGCGGAGAAGGCTTCATACGTATTTCCTACGCTTATTCTCTTGAGAAGCTTAAAATAGCCATGAGTAAGCTTTCGGAATATATAACGGAATTAAGAGCGAAGAATGAGAAAAAGTAAGATAACATACGTTTGGGTTATCCTATGAGCGATAAATTAGACAGTATACTAAGAAAATTGCATATAGAACATTGGAAGGCGATAGCTGCGGTGTTGATCCTCTTCGATGTATTTGCCGTGAATCTTGCATATCTGTTTTCATTATGGATACGATTTGACTGCAGGTTCAGGCTGATACCGGAGGAATACCTTACACCTTACATGAAATTTGCTCCCATCTATACAATTATATGTGTTATTGTATTTGCCAGACAGAGAATGTATAAGACTATATGGCGTTTTGCAAGTTACAGTGAGCTTATGAGAATTCTTATAGCTTCGGTAATCTGCTTTGCTTTTCATACAATAGGTATTTCCTTTTTACACAGGATGCCCATGTCTTATTATATATTCGGAGCGGTTATCCAGTTCGTGTTGGTAGCGGGGGTTCGTTTTCTCTACAGATTCTTTCTTTTAATGGATTTCAAGGGAGGATTTCGAACCGTAGAACGGGAAGACAACGTATTGCTTATAGGAGCAGGCTCTGCCGGGCAGATGATACTGAGAGATGTCAGTCATTCGAAGGAAACCACGGATAGGATCTGCTGTATAATAGATGATGATCCCAATAAATGGAACAGGTATATAGACGGTGTTCCCATCGTGGGCGGTCGTGATGAGATCCTGAACGCGATAGCAAAATATGACATTAAGAAGATATACGTAGCCCTTCCCAATTCAGATGTATCTGCTAAGAGAGATATCCTTAATATCTGTAAGGAAACAGGGTGCGAGCTTAAGAATTTACCCGGTATGTATCAGCTGGTAAACGGTGAAGTATCCGTAAGCTCAATGCGAAATGTCAGGATAGAGGATCTTCTGGGACGTGAGTCCATAAAAGTAAACCTGGATGAAATCTTTAATTATCTTACGGATAAGGTGATCCTGGTTACAGGCGGCGGCGGATCAATAGGTTCGGAACTGTGCAGGCAGATAGCGGGGCATAAGCCGAAGCTTCTTATAATCTTTGATATTTATGAGAATAATGCCTATGAAATAGAGCAGGAATTAAGAACCGATTTTCCCGGATTAAATCTTATAGTCCTGATAGGTTCTGTGAGAGATTCAAGGAGGATAAATTCGGTATTTGAGAAGTATCATCCGCAGGTTGTATATCATGCGGCAGCGCATAAGCATGTGCCTTTAATGGAGGACAGTCCCTGTGAAGCTATAAAAAATAATGCCGTAGGTACTTATAAAACGGCACACGCGGCACTTTTAAACGGTTGTGAGAGATTTGTTCTTATATCAACGGATAAAGCGGTTAATCCCACAAATATAATGGGGGCCAGTAAGAGATTATGTGAAATGGTCATCCAATCCTTTAACCAGCTGATTAAAGAGGGAAAGGTTGAACGTATACCCAAACTGTTTCAACATGAGATCGATGCCGAAGGCGTAAGGATCTATCGAAAGATTGATACCACCAACATAAAGACTGAATTTGTAGCGGTAAGATTCGGTAATGTACTGGGTTCCAATGGTTCGGTGGTGCCATTGTTTAAAAAGCAGATAGCGGGAGGCGGTCCCGTTACGGTAACGCACCCTGATATCATACGTTATTTTATGACTATACCCGAAGCGGTTTCCCTGGTTTTGCAGGCAGGAACCTATGCTCACGGTGGAGAGATATTTGTTTTGGATATGGGTGAACCTGTTAAGATCGATACTCTGGCAAGGAATCTGATAAAGCTTTCGGGTTATAAACCGGATGTTGATATCAAGATTGTATATACTGGTTTGCGGCCGGGTGAAAAGCTTTATGAAGAGAAACTTATGGCTGAAGAAGGGATGCAGACAACGCCGAATAAGATGATCCATATTGGGAAGCCCCTGGAATTTGATCCGGAGAAATTTATAGGAGATCTGCAGGAATTGATGGCATTATGCTATGAGAACAGTGACAGCATAGGAGAATATGTAAAAAAGGTTGTTCCTACCTATAAGCCAAATAATTAAAAAGTTATATCGAGGTTTAATTTTTTAAAAAAATGATTTTTGAGATATATAAAAAAGCCCGTAAATACGGGCTTTTTTTGATGCGCTGAAAATTCTCTCGGAATTTTTTTGTAAATAAAAATACAAAGCCACAAGAACATATGTTTGTATCAACAAAAAATAAGAAAAACAGCTGCTTAAAATCGTGATTTAATAAGAATGATTGTTCGGGAACATAGATTCGATAAAGAACAAAAGTTCGATAGAAAACTGTGGATAAAAAGATTAAAACAAGAATTAAAGTATAGGTATAAAATGGCGGACGTTAGGATATCGCACGATATAAAATATTGAAAAGGTTGTGGGGGGATAGATCTGCAAAAATCACAATTATAAAAGTATTCTTGTAAAAAGGTGATGACAAACCACAATATGTAGTGTATAATTGTTACCGAAAAGTCATTATGTAGCAAATATGCTATATAAATTGATAGGGGTCGCCGATTTACTTGGGGGAAAGGTAATTCGGTTGGTAATTCGTTTGAACAGATCGACATGGGACTTTAATAATTCAGGCAGAAAACGATTTACAAAATGAAGGGAGATATAAAAATGAATAAGATACTTAAATTATCCGTGATGGCAGCATCATTTACGGTTATGGCTTTTATGCCCGCGTCTAAGACATATGCAACCGAGATCATAGTGGATGAGATCATAGATTCAGACCAGGATATATTGATCTGTGATCAGTCGGTAAATACATCTGATAATCTGATAATAAACGTAAACGGTAATTCCTCCAACGATATACTTATAAATAGTGAAAGCAATTCGGAGATATTGATAGATGATTGTAATTCACAGGAGATCATTTTGGATTCACAGAAACCTGTAAGTGTCAGAAGTTCTTCCGGAGTATCGGGAATTGCAGCGACCACAAATGCTTCCGATGCAAGTACAGGTGTTTCTGTACAGAACAGTGTAACACCTTCCTATTCCGAGATTGGGATAAGTTCGGATAACAAAAGTACAAATGCGGTAAATACAAATATCATTAATACAAATAGATCAAATGCAACAAATTCAAGTACAGATACAACAAATATTCAAACCGGTAAAGCAGTTACACGTACAGTATCCTCCGCAACTCAGACCTTAAGTGTAAAAAATAAGGATACACAGACCAAAACAGAAAAAAATAACAAGGTGTATGTAACTGAAAGTATGAAAAGAGTTTTGAATGCGGTTAATGAAAGACGTTCAAAAGCAGGGGTAGGCAGGGTTACCTTTAGTGATGAACTTAATTATGTAGCAGCATTAAGGGTTAAGGAGATATCAAAAACATTTTCTCATTACAGGCCCAATGGCAGAAACTGGGTAACCATATTATCCGAAAACGGTGTGGATCATGATTATGCCGGAGAGAATCTTGCCTGTTATGTTTCAAGTCCCGAGCAAGTGGTTACCATGTGGTCCTATTCCGGATCTCATAACAGGTGTATGCTTAACGGTGACTACAGCAGAGCAGGCGTAGGTACCGCAACCGTTAACGGCGTGACATATTGGGTGCTTACACTTACCGACTGATGACAGACTTCTATATTAATTGAATATGATCTGAGATTATGCTATATTTAATCTTGGCTTGTGTCACTGTTAAATATGTTTAGGTCGTTTGTATTTTATAAGGAGAAGGTTATGTATAACGAGCAAAAAATATGGATAGGAAAGTCAGGGGATGAAAAAGTATTTATTTATCCTTCGATGGCAAATCGTCACGGTATGATAGCAGGTGCTACCGGTACAGGTAAGACTATAACATTAAAGGTATTGGCAGAGTCCTTCAGTGATTGCGGAGTACCGGTTTTCCTGGCGGATGTTAAGGGTGATCTTGCGGCAATGTGTAAGCCGGGGGTTGAAAGCGAAGATATGAAGGAGAGGATCCAAAGATTCGGTCTTTTGGAGGAAGGTTTTGGTTATCAATCCTATCCCACCAATTTTTGGGATGTTTATGCAAAGATGGGTTTGCCTTTAAGAACTACCGTGTCGGAAATGGGTCCCATTCTTCTTGGCAGGATACTCGGTCTTAATGATACACAGACAGATATACTTACCGTGGTTTTCAGGATAGCTGATGATAAGCTGGCAGAAGATGAGAACATGCTTCTTATAGATACTAAGGATTTAAGATCCATGCTTCAGTATGTAAGTGAGAATGCCAAAGAACTCAGCTTAAAATACGGAAATATATCATCTCAAAGTCTTGGAGTGATAATAAGATCGGTAATGGCTCTCGAAGCAGAAGGGGCGGATATGTTCTTCGGAGAACCGGCTCTTAATATAAGAGATTGGCTTACCGTTAATCAGGAAGGTAAGGGAACGATCCAGGTGTTGGATTGTCAGCAGCTTATACATAATCCCAATATGTATTCCACCTTCCTTTTGTGGATGCTTTCGGAATTGTTTGAGATGCTTCCCGAGGCAGGAGATCTTGATAAGCCCAAAATGGTATTTTTCTTCGATGAAGCACATCTGTTATTTGATTCGGCATCAAAGGCTTTGATGGATAAGATAGAGCAGGTTGTAAAGCTTATAAGATCAAAAGGGGTTGGAATATTCTTTATAACCCAGACTCCGAGAGATATACCGGAAGGTGTTCTTTCCCAGCTAGGTACTAAAATACAGCACGCCCTTCGAGCATATACTCCCGGGGAACAGAAGGCCTGCAAGGCAGCGGCACAATCCTTCAGAGAGAATCCGGAGTTTGATACCTATGAAGTGCTGACTAATCTTGGAATAGGAGAAGCTCTGGTTTCGGTGCTTGATGAAGAGGGTATTCCTACCATAGTTAAAAAATGCAATATTCTTCCGCCTCAAAGTCAAATGGGGGCTTTGGATGATGAAACAAGAACAAGTCAGATAGAGACAAGTTATCTGAATGCGAAGTATCGTGATCTGGTGGACAGAGACTCGGCTTATGAATTCCTTCAGAGGCTGCAGGAAGATTTGGAAGATGCGCAGAGAAGGGAAGAGGAAGAAAAGCAAAGACTTAAAGAAGAGGAAGCAGAGAAAAAGAAGAGAGAAAAAGAAGAAGAGGCAGCTAGGAAGGCAGAGGAAAGGCAGGCAGCCAAAGAAGAGGCCGCCAGAAAAAAAGCGGAAGAAGCCGAAAAGAAAGCAGCCGAGAAGGCAGAACAGGCTAAGAAGAATGCCGTTAAAAATGCCGCAAAGGGTGTAGCAAGTTCTACGGCAGGAACGGTGGGACGTGAGTTCGGAAACATATTGGGTAAAACCATTGGCGGTAAATTCGGCAAGAAATTAGGAGGTAACCTGGGAGCGTCCCTGGGAAGAGGAATTATCGGAACATTGTTTAAGCTTAAATAACTACAGTTATCAATGCGATTAAAGGTGCTTATATTATTAAGCACCTTTTTTTGTCAAAAAAAATACTTAAATACTTGAGTCGTTTACTTAAAAATGATATATTAATATTAGGTATTTGTTGATTAAAAAATTGCAGAAAATTACCGGGGGTTTATATGTCTAAACGAGTAACAATGAGCGATATAGGAAAAGAGCTTAATTTAAGCACGGTTTCCGTTTCCAAAGCGCTTAACGGAAAAGAAGGAGTAAGCGAACAGGTTCGGGAACAGATCATTAAGAAAGCAATTGAACTTGGGTATGCTTATCCCAAGAATTCCGGAGAAGAAGGAGTTAAGCCTCATAATATAGGCATCATAATAAGCGAATATTTTATCAGTAAGGATGCTTATTACAGCCGTCTGTATGAGAAGACAATGATGAAGCTTGCCGATGAGAAACAGATAGGTCTTCTTGAAATAATAAAAAAGAGTGCGATGGAATCTCTGGAGGCTCCGGCACTTATTATGTCCCATCAGATAGAAGGATTGATAGTTCTTGGGCAAATGTCCAAGAAATATCTGGATATGTTAAACAGTTATGATCTTCCTGTACTGTATCTGGATTTTTATGATGAAGATATAAGAGAGGATTCGGTTATCAGTGACAGTATATTCGGTTCCGGATTACTTACCAATTATCTGATCCATAAAGGACACAGAGATATAGCCTTTGTGGGAAGTATACACAGTACCAGTTCCATCATCGACCGCTATATGGGATATTTAAGGGCATTATATCTTGCGGATATTCCGGTAAAGGAAGAGTGGAGGCTCGAAGACAGGGATGAGAACGGTGTCCGCATAGAGGTAAGCTTACCAAAGAATATGCCGACAGCCTTTGTATGTAATTCGGATGCTACGGCTTTTGAACTGGTTAAGAAACTTCAAAGGGAGGGTTACAGAGTTCCGGAAGATATTTCTATTGTAAGTTTTGATAATTTCATTTATTCTGAAATGAGTACTCCCAAGATAACCACATATGGAGTTGATACGGATGCCATGGTATTAAATGCCGTCAGGATAATCTTAAGAAAGCTTGACGACAGAAGTTATTCGGTGGGCCGTATGCTGATTCCGGGTACAATGATTGAGAGACAGTCGGTTAAGGATATATCCGGTTAAAGGAAGATCATAAATGAAAGAAGGGTTCAAAGATGAATAAGAAGTATAATATCGCGGTAGCGGGAACAGGTTATGTGGGAATGTCAATGGCCACACTTTTGTCGGTTGATAATCATGTTACCGCAGTTGATATAATACCTGAAAAGGTAGACCTGATAAATAAGAAGAAATCGCCTATTGTCGATAAAGAAATAGAAGAATACCTCTCAACAAAGGATCTGGACCTTTCGGCCACTCTTAATGCCGAGGAAGCATATAAGGGTGCGGAGTATGTTATAATCGCAACTCCCACAAACTATGATACAAACCGTAATTTTTTTGATACATCGGCGGTTGAAGCCGTGATAAAACTGGTAACAGAATATAATCCCGATGCCATAATGGTTATAAAATCAACCATTCCGGTTGGGTTTACGGAATCGGTAAGGAAGAAATACAATAATGACAATATCCTTTTCTCACCCGAATTCTTAAGAGAAAGCAGAGCTCTTTACGATAACCTTTATCCTTCAAGGATAATTGTGGGAACCGATATGGAGGATGAGAGGCTTCTTAATGCGGCTAAGGTATTTGCAGGATTGCTGACTCAGGGAGCACTTAAAGAGAATATAGATGTTCTTTATATGGGATTTACGGAAGCGGAAGCCGTTAAGCTCTTTGCGAATACTTATCTTGCCCTTAGGGTTTCGTATTTTAATGAGCTTGATACCTATGCCGAATCCAAGGGCTTAAACACACAGGATATAATAAACGGAGTATGTTTAGATCCCAGGATCGGTACCCAGTATAATAATCCTTCTTTCGGATACGGAGGGTACTGTCTGCCTAAAGATACCAAACAGCTTCTGGCCAATTATAATGATGTTCCCCAGAATCTTATTCAGGCCATTGTAGAGTCCAACAGAACCCGTAAGGATTTTATCGCGGACCGGGTTCTTGGTATGGCAGGATATTACGATTATTACAACAGCAGTTCCTATAACCGGGAAGAGGAGAAGAAGGTAGTAATAGGTGTGTATCGCCTTACGATGAAGAGTAATTCGGATAATTTCCGCCAGAGTTCCATTCAGGGAATAATGAAACGGATCAAAGCCAAGGGTGCAACCGTAATTGTATACGAACCTACCCTTGATGACGGAAGCACATTCTTTGGAAGTGAAGTTGTAAATGATCTGGAAACATTTAAAGAAAGAAGCAATGCCATAATCGCAAACCGCTATGATGAGGTGCTTGATGATGTTTGTGATAAGGTTTATACCAGAGATATATTTAAGAGAGATTAGAAGCTTAATCGCTTATAACCCTGTTTTTGCCGGATTGTTTTCCGATATATAAACATTTATCCGCTCTTTCAATAAGGGATTTTACCGTATCGGAGGATTTGTATTGGGCAACTCCGAGAGTCAGGGTTACTTTTATTGTATTATCATCTATTTCAATTTTATGTTCGGCTACATTGTTGCATATCCTGTTAGCTACATTTATTGATTTTTCTTTTGGGGCGTTTATTAAAATGAGAATTTCCTCTCCGCCCCATCTGCATATATAATCTATGTCTCTTACTTCCCGGGTTATTATATTGGAAACCTCGGTAAGTACCAGATCTCCCACATTATGTCCGTAGGTATCGTTTACCATTTTGAAATCGTCTATATCGGCCATTATCACACAGAAAATATCGGAAATATTTGAGGAAGCGTCATTTATTGATTTAGCAAGGATAAGGTCCATGCTTCTTCTGTTAAGTAATTTGGTAAGAGGATCGTAATTCGCCAGTTGTTCCAGCGAATTATTTTTATTTTCAAGATTATTCTGCATGTAATAAACTTCCAGTGAGAAAAGAAGTGATACTATCCAGAGTAATAAAAAGGTAAGAGTGATGTTGAAATAATAGGTGAACCGGATAATAGTCGGAGAAATATCCTTGGTAATGATAATACCGAATTTTGAATTAATGAAGCGTGTAACAAAATAGCAGATAAATACAATGGAAGAAAGTAATGCCGGAACCTTCAAATTGTTTTTGAAGTATTCGACGGTATATATAATATAGTAAGAAAGAGGGATAAGTCCCAGAGTATAAGTCATAAATCCCCAATTCCAGCCCAATAATATGGACACCAGCATGGAGTGAAGAAGTATTTCTATAAAAGTTGCGATAAATATATAGGTATATTTGCGTTTCTTCTGTGTGATCAATACGATACCGGTATAAAACAGAAAGATAATAACGTTGTATATAAATAGAAAGGGAACTCCCGCAGCATAGAAGATACCTGCAAATGCGGAATGTATGATCGCAAGAGCTGCTGCACTCAGACTGTATTTTTTGTGCTCATTAAGTTTAA
The DNA here is from genome assembly GCA_024693925.1 of Lachnospiraceae bacterium. GTDB lineage: Bacteria > Bacillota > Clostridia > Lachnospirales > Lachnospiraceae > UBA2868. Next base: position 21,389 of record JAILKH010000158.1, read on the forward strand.
GTTCTTTGCTTAAGATATTCAGAGACTTATAAAAATGTTTCATAAATCGAAATCCTGCTGTTATACGAAATCCTGCTGTCATATTAAATATAGTTTCAAGATCAGATAAAACACAGAAAAATTATATCATAAAATCAATTATGTTACACAAAAAAATAAGTTGACCTGCAGTATACGTATTTTCGAAATTTATAATGAAAAAAAACATGATTTAAGTTATAATCTTATTTGTAAGTAACAAAACGGAAAATTGCTTGTATGTTTTATATACTTCAAAGGAGCGGGAAAATGACTATCAGTGAGAGAATATTTGAACTTATCAAGAAAAAAGGATATACCCAGAAGGAATTTTCCAAGAAGACGGGAATAGCTGAGAGTACAATAAGCGACTGGAAGAAGAAAGGGACAAATCCTGTATCGGATAAGATACTTGCTATATGTGAGGTCCTTGAGGTTTCTCCTTATTATCTGTTATCAGGTTCGGAAAAATCAGGCGGATATGCGGCTTCTTATAAATCCGATAATACCGAAAAGAGTCAGGTTAAGAAAAAGAATTCTCTGATAGATATGGAGATTCCGGATCTTGCCACAGTTGCGGGCGAGGATAAGGAATATCATATCAAAAACGAGAAAGATGATAAGGAAGTAAAGAGTAAGCCGGAGGTAAGCACCGATAAGAAGGATAAGGAAGTAAAGAATAAGCCGGAGATAAATACCGATAAAAAGGAAACGGAAGACAAGAAAGAGAAACCGAAGGATAAGATCAAGGATAAGTCCGGCAAGAATAAAGACAAAAAGGACAAAAAAGATAAGAAAGATAAAAAAGATAAAAAAGATAAGAAGAAAAAGGATAAAAACAAGAATAAAATATAATTTGAAGGTCGGTTATAATTACCGGCTTAAGGAAAGGATAGTTGATTTTTAATACATGAATGTTGTTTTGTTATCGGGCGGTTCCGGTAAGCGTTTGTGGCCGCTTTCCAACGATGTAAGATCCAAACAGTTTATTAAGATATTTAAGAATGAAGACGGAACCTATGAATCCATGGTTCAGAGGATGTATCGTCAGATCAAGAAGATAGATAAGAATGCCACGGTTACTATAGCTACATCCAAAACACAGGTGTCCGCAATAAGAAATCAGCTGGGTGACGAAGTGGGAGTATCGGTTGAGCCCTGTAGAAGGGATACCTTTCCCGCAATAGCTCTGGCAAGTTCCTATCTTGCTGATATAGAGGGAGTTTCGGGAGAGGAAACGGTGGTGATCTGTCCGGTGGATCCTTATGTGGAGGAAGATTATTTTAAAGCTATTTATGAATTAAGTGAGCTTGCAGCCAGGGAAGAAGCAGATCTGGTATTGCTGGGAATGGAGCCTGACCGGCCCTCCGAAAGATACGGTTATATAATTCCCGAATCCGATGAGGAGGTTTCCTTTGTTTCCACTTTCAAGGAGAAACCGACGGCAAAAGAAGCGAAAGAATATATAAAACGGGGGGCTCTCTGGAACGGAGGCGTTTTCGCATATAAGCTTAAGTATGTGCTTAATAAAGCCCATGAACTTATTGATTTTACCGATTATGAGGATCTGTTGGAGAAATATGAATCCCTTGAGAAGATTTCCTTTGATTATGCGGTAGTAGAGAAGGAGAAGAGGATACAGGTTAAGAGATTCTCGGGTAAATGGCAGGATCTTGGTACCTGGAATTCCCTTACGGAGGCCATGGAGGAGAAGGTTGTCGGTAAGGGTATGCTGGATGAAGAATGCAGAGGAGTCCATATTGTAAATGAGATGGATGTTCCGGTTCTGGCTATGGGACTCAGGGATGTTATAATATCGGCTTCTCCCGATGGCATTCTTGTGTCCGATAAGGATTCCAGCAGGAAGATCGGTCCCTTTGTGGATGGTATCGAACAGCAGATCATGTTTGCCGAGAAATCCTGGGGGAGTTATAAGGTTATGGATGTGGAACCCGAGTCCATGACCATTAAGGTGACTTTGAATGCAGGTAATTCCATGAACTACCACAGCCACAGGAACAGAGATGAGGTATGGGTGGTATTGTCCGGTGAAGGAAGGACCATAGTGGACGGTATGGAGCAGAATGTGAGAGCGGGGGATGTTATTACCATGAGTGCCGGCTGCCGTCATACGGTAATTGCAGCTACGGAGTTGAAGCTTATAGAAGTCCAGCTTGGGCGGGAGATAAGTGTGCATGATAAACAAAAATACCGTTTGGAGTATTGATAATGGGGAATAAACCTTTGCTGATGTCTCCCACGGGAAAGGATTATCTGTGGGGCGGCCGAAGACTGAATGATGAGTTTGAGAAAAATATAGATATGTATCCGTTGGCGGAAACCTGGGAGTGTTCTACCCATCCCGATGGTCCCAGTTATGTTTGCGGTGGCGAATTCGACGGAATGAAGCTTGCGGAGGTTCTGAAAATACATCCCGAATATATGGGCACGCATTTTAAAATAAGTGATAAAGACAGAGAGGAAGACGGTTCCCTAAAGGTGGATCTTCCGATTCTTATTAAATTTATTGATGCGGACAAAGATCTTTCGGTACAGGTTCATCCGGATGATGAATATGCCGGGACATATGAGAACGGACAGCGGGGCAAGACCGAAATGTGGTATGTTCTTGACGCAGCCAAGGATGCCAGACTAATTTACGGACTTAACCGGAATATGACCAGGGATTCCATGAGAAGAGCCATAGAGAAAGGAACGCTGGGAAGATATCTGCAGACGGTTCCCGTTAAGAAGGATGATGTGTTTTTTGTGGAGGCCGGAACCATCCATGCTCTCGGGGAGGGAGTGCTGGTTGCGGAAATACAGGAGAATTCCAATCTTACCTACCGTTTATATGATTATGACCGTGTTGATAAGGCGGGAAATAAACGTGAGCTGCATATAGAAAAATCCCTTGAGGTGGCAAGACTTGATGCACAATCCGAACCCAAGCAGCCCTTAAGAGTTCTGAAATACAGACAGGGTGTAGCCTCGGAACTGTTGTGCAGATGCAAGTATTTTGAGGTGTACAGAATGCTTATCAATACGGAGAGAAGACAGAAAGTCACTTATTATGCAGATGATATGAGCTTTAAGGTTTTGTTATGTGTAAACGGGTGCGGTACGGTAAGTTATGAGGGAGAGAGCCTTAATTTTTATAAGGGCGACTGTATTTTTGTCCCGGCAAGATCCGTTATTATGAGTCTCCATGGACAGGCACAATTTCTCGATATCAGAGGATGACCGTGTGGCTTATACCGATATGTTGATATTATTAAGATATTCTTAAAAATATAATATTATTTATGAAAATTAAAGGAGGAATAGTATGAGTAAAAAATGGGTATATTTGTTCAGCGAAGGAAGTGCTGACATGAGGAACCTGCTTGGAGGAAAGGGTGCAAACCTTGCAGAGATGACTAATCTCGGGTTGCCCGTACCTCAGGGGTTTACCATTACTACAGAGGCGTGTACTCAGTACTATGAAGACGGAAGAGAGATCAATGATGAGATAAAGTCACAGATCGACGAGTATATTCTTAAGATGGAAGATATTACGGGTAAGAAGTTTGGTGATAAAGAGAATCCTCTTCTTGTATCCGTAAGATCCGGTGCCCGTGCATCTATGCCCGGTATGATGGATACTATTCTTAATCTCGGTCTTAATGAGGAAGTTGTGGGTATTATTGCCGAGAAATCCAATAATCCACGTTGGGCATGGGATTGCTACAGACGTTTCATCCAGATGTATTCGGATGTGGTTATGGAAGTAGGAAAGAAATATTTTGAAGAGCTCATCGATAAGATGAAGGTTGAAAAAGGTGTTGAGCAGGACGTAGAGCTTGATGCCGAAGATTTAAAGAAGCTGGCAGAGCAGTTTAAGGCCGAATATAAGGAGAAGATAGGAACGGATTTCCCTGTAGATCCCAAGGAGCAGTTATACGGAGCCATTAAGGCTGTGTTCCGTTCATGGGATAATCCCAGAGCCAATGTTTACAGAAGAGATAATGATATCCCTTATTCATGGGGAACTGCAGTAAATGTTCAGTCCATGGCTTTCGGTAATATGGGTGATGACTGTGGTACCGGTGTTGCTTTCACCCGCGATCCCGCAACGGGAAATAAGGGTCTTTTCGGTGAATTCCTTACCAATGCACAGGGTGAAGATGTGGTTGCAGGCGTTCGTACTCCTATGAAGATAGCTGAAATGGAGGAGAAATTCCCGGAGGCCTTTGCACAGTTTAAGGATGTATGCTCAAGACTTGAGAGTCATTATCGCGATATGCAGGATATGGAGTTTACCGTTGAGCATGGAAAGCTCTATATGCTTCAGACAAGAAACGGTAAGAGAACGGCTCAGGCTGCTCTTAAGATTGCCTGTGATCTGGTGGATGACGGTATGAGAACCGAGGAAGAAGCAGTTGCCATGATCGATCCCCGTAACCTTGATACACTTCTTCATCCTCAGTTTGATGCGGCAGCCCTTAAGGAGGCAACGCCTCTCGGAAAGGGACTGGGAGCATCTCCCGGAGCTGCCTGCGGTAAGGTTGTATTTACTGCAGATGATGCGGTAGAGTGGGCTGCAAGAGGTGAGAAGGTAGTTCTTGTACGTCTTGAGACTTCGCCGGAAGATATAACCGGTATGAAAGCAGCTCAGGGTATTCTTACCGTAAGAGGCGGTATGACCAGTCATGCAGCGGTTGTTGCCAGAGGTATGGGTGAGTGCTGTGTATCCGGTTGCGGCGATATAGCCATGGATGAAGCCAATAAGAAGTTTACACTTGCGGGCAGGACCTTTGTTGAAGGTTCACAGATCAGTATAGACGGAACTACAGGTAATATTTATGAAGGGATCATCCCCACGGTGGATGCCAAGATAGCAGGTGAGTTCGGAAGAGTTATGGCCTGGGCAGATAAGTATCGTACTCTTAAGGTACGTACCAATGCGGATACTCCCGCAGATGCAAGGAAGGCCCGTGAACTGGGTGCGGAAGGTATAGGACTTTGCCGTACGGAGCATATGTTCTTTGAAGAATCACGAATCGAAGCTTTCCGTGAAATGATCTGCTCGGACAGTGTAGAAGAGAGAGAAAAAGCACTGGATAAGATACTTCCTTACCAGCAGGGAGATTTTGAACAGATATATGAGGCTCTTGAGGGATGTCCGGTAACCATAAGATTCCTGGATCCTCCTCTTCATGAGTTCCTTCCCACGGAAGAAGCCGATATTAAGAAGCTTGCCGATAATACCGGTAAGTCGGTGGAGAAGATCAAGGAATATATTCAGTCCTTGCATGAGTTTAATCCTATGATGGGACATCGCGGCTGCCGTCTTGCAGTTACTTATCCCGAAATAGCCAGGATGCAGACCAGGGCGGTTATAAGGGCAGCAATAAAGGTTGCGGATGCTCATCCGGACTGGCAGCTTAAGCCCGAGATAATGATACCTCTTATCTGTGATATCAAAGAGCTTAAGATGGTTAAGAAGATCGTTATAGATACTGCGGATGAGGAAATAAAATCAGCAGGTTCGGATCTTAAATATGAAGTAGGTACCATGATAGAGATACCAAGGGCAGCCCTTACGGCTGATGAGATCGCCGCTGAAGCTGATTTCTTCTGCTTTGGTACCAATGATCTTACCCAGATGACCTTCGGTTTCTCAAGAGATGATTCGGGTAAGTTCCTGGAAGCTTATTATGATACCAAGATATTTGAGAATGATCCCTTTGCCCGCCTTGACCAGAGCGGTGTAGGTAAGCTTATGGAAATGTCCATTAAGCTGGGCAAGCCGGTTAATCCCAAGCTTCATGTCGGTATCTGTGGTGAACATGGCGGAGATCCCACATCCATTGAATTCTGTAATAAGATAGGTCTTGATTATGTAAGCTGTTCTCCTTTCAGGGTTCCCATTGCACGACTGGCTGCAGCACAGGCTGCCATAGCTGCCAAGGCGGAGAAGAAATCCTGTGAAGGCTCCTGTGATGATAGATTTAAAGAGAAAATGGGTGATGCAAAGGATGGAGCAAAGGAATTTACGGAGAAGGCGGTAGAAGTAGCAAAGGAAGTTACCCAGGCAGTGGTTGAAGTAGGTTCCGAGGTAGCCAAAGTCGGTAAAGAGGTGGCCAAAGCAGGTATTGCAGGTGTAAAGGCCGGCCTTGATGAAGCAGTGAGAACTTATAACGAAAACAAGAAGTAATTTTTCTTGTATAACCATCTTTTTGATGATATTATATAACTATTCGGGGCAGTTTAACGGGCTGTTTCCGAATAGTTATTTATTTATAATTTAAATTCTAAATATAGAAAGGGTGAACAAAATGGCATTAGTAACAACTACCGAAATGTTTAAGAAGGCCTATGACGGCGGTTACGCTATCGGTGCTTTCAATGTTAACAACATGGAGATCGTTCAGGGTATAACAGAAGCGGCAGGAGAACTTAACAGTCCTGTTATCCTTCAGGTATCCAAGGGCGCTCGTGCATATGCTAACCATACTTATCTTGTTAAGCTGGTTGAAGCAGCAGTAGCAGAGAATCCTCAGATCCCCATTGCACTTCATCTTGATCATGGTGATACATTTGAATTATGTAAGTCTTGTATCGATGGCGGATTTACCTCTGTTATGATCGATGCATCTTCCAAGTCTTTTGAGGACAATATTGCTCTTACCAAGCAGGTTGTTGAATATGCTCATGAGCATGGCGTTGTTGTAGAAGCAGAGCTTGGTACACTTGCAGGTATCGAGGATGAGGTTGTTGTAGAAGCAGGTAGTGAAGCTTATACACGTCCCGAAGAAGTAGAGGAGTTTGTTGACAGAACAGGCTGTGATTCACTTGCTATCGCGATCGGAACTTCTCATGGTGCATATAAATTTACGGCTGCTCAGTGTACAAGAAATGCTGACGGAATCCTTGTTCCGCCTCCACTTCGTTTTGATGTACTTGAGGAGTGCATTAAGAGACTTCCCGGCTTCCCTATCGTTCTTCATGGATCATCATCGGTTCCTCAGGAATTCGTTAAGATGGTTAACCAGTACGGCGGAAATATGCCCGATGCAGTAGGTATTCCCGAAGAACAGCTTCGTCAGGCAGCTAAGCTTGCAGTATGTAAGATAAATATTGATTCGGATATCCGTCTTGCTATGACAGGTAATATCCGTAAATACTTTGCCGAGCATCCGGATCATTTCGATCCCCGTCAGTATCTCAAACCTGCCCGTCAGGCAGTTAAGGATATGGTTGCTCATAAGATCCTTAATGTTCTCGGATCAGACGGCAAGGCTTGAATGTAATAATTAATTAATGTGAAGAGGATAGGCATATTGCCTATCCTTTTTAAAAAATCGGAGGAAAAAATGGTATCAGCGGTTTTATTATTTGTAGTCGGTCTTATACTTCTTATTAAGGGAGGAGACTGGTTTGTGGACGGAGCTACGGGGATAGCGGGACGATTTCATGTTCCGGAGCTTCTTATAGGAGCCACGGTTGTATCTATAGGAACAACACTTCCCGAGGTGATGGTTTCCGCCAACAGTGCTCTTAGCGGACATGGTGAGATAGCATACGGAAATGCGCTTGGTTCAATAATATGTAATACCGCGCTTATAGCTGCGATAACGGTA
>JAILKH010000162.1 GCA_024693925.1 Lachnospiraceae bacterium
CAGGCCCTTTCGCTGTCCGACGGTATAATTGATTATACCCTTATGTTTCCCGAGGATATTACCCTCCGGATCTGTAAAATAACCCGAATCATCTATTTCAAAACCCGCATTTTCTCTTACATAATCGGAATAATGTCCGTCAGTCACAAAACATATTTCCTGGGAATCTGCTTTATCGGCAACCGGAATACCTGCCTGTTTTGCTATCTCCCTAACTTCTTCCTTATCAAATTCACCTAAGGGCATCAGTGTCCTTGCAAGCTGTTCCTGAGTTAATTTATATAGCATATATGTCTGGTCTTTTTTTGTATTAACTGCCTTTTTAACCGTATATCTGCCATTGTCCAACTTAATTATTCGTGAATAATGACCGGTCGCAACATATTCAGCACCTATTTGATCCGCGTGATCAATAAGTCTTTGCCATTTTACATACCTGTTGCATTCAATACAGGGACTGGGGGTAAATCCCGAAATATATCCCTTTACAAAAGGCGAACTGACTTTATCATGAAATTCTTTACCGCAATCAATTCTGTAAAAAGGAATATCAAGACTTTTGGCAACCCTTAATGCATCATCTTTCTCATCATCCTCTGCATAAGATGCTTCCTCGCATCTCTGCATATTAAGAGTTACTCCTATAACCTCATATCCTTCCTTCTTAAGAAGATACGCGCACACAGCGCTGTCTACTCCGCCCGATAAACCGACTACAACCTTTGCCATGATCATTTCTCCGTCAAAAATAATAAAACCCATTGCCTGACCGGATCCGGCACACCAATGAGTGATCTCTTATACAGTTAGAGTTTACCACGATAATCTTCTGTTCGCCATATATATTATTCGGACCGTGCATAATATGAATCCTTATCCCTTTGCCGAAACCCATAACTTATTTCCTGCCAAAAAAACAGAACAGGGATTTGAGGAATCACCTCATTCTCCCTGTCCTGCTTTTCATTCTTCCTGCAATCTGTAACCGCCGGGACTTATTCCGCGGATTCGTTAAAATTTTATAAACCGAAACGTCCGACGGTACTCTTAAGATTCTCGGTCACATCAAGTACTCCCTTTGCTCTTCCCGCTATATCCTCCCCTGAAGCTCTAAGCTCCTGAGTGGATGCACTGGCAGTCTGCATAGCCTCAAAGATACTTTCCTGGGTTTTGGATATAACCATTAATGCATCATTTACCGTAGAAATATCCTTTAATGCCCTGTCGGTTTTTTCCGTAAGCATAGATGAAACTTCAGAATAATATTCCGAATCTTCTCGGTAACTGTTTGACATGGATTCCAGTCTGTCATAATCCTTTATAACAATCTCATCCAGGAATTTAAGGATCTTATTACTTTCATTTGCCAGAGAATTAACTGCTGTTGTCACTCTGTTGGTAAGATTCTTAACCTTGTCTATTTCATTGGAGGTGTCGGAACTGAGCTGGTTGATCTCCGTAGCAACTACCGCAAATCCTCTCCCTGCTTCACCGGCTCTTGCCGCTTCTATACTTGCATTCAAAGCAAGAAGATTTGTCTGACCGGCAATCCCCTGTATGGATTCGGATACCTTATCTATCTCCTCGATTATCTTGGATTCCTCAATTGCCTTCTCAAGATTCGATCTGCTGTTATTAATTGTTTCCACCGCATTACTCTTATTCTTTATTATGGTGGGTATTATATTTTTAAGCTTAGCTCTTATTTCATCGGATCTTACGGACATATTACTTGCTTCCTCGGTAAGGGAGGAAATGGCCTCGGTGATCTCGGAAGTTGATTTTGAAATATTTTCTACGGAGGTTGTCTGACTATTGGTCTTTTCGGTAACATTTTCAATAGTATCGGAAACATCAACAATACTCATACTCATCACATTTATAAGATCGGTAGTGGAATCCATATCCCCCATGATCGTATCGGTTTTGGTCCTTGTTTCTTTTATGGTGCCGATAAAACTGTTCTGAAGAACTTCGATCAGATAGCTGATCTCTTCTACTTCGTTATTAAAAACTTTCTTACTGTTATCTCTTACTATATTTGTATTAATGAACTTTTTCATATTGTTCATAGGCGCCAGCTGCTTTTTAAGCAATGCCGACAGATATACTATACTTATGACAATTATAATGATCCCCAGGATCACAGGGACTATCAGCATGTTTCTTATCTTGTTGCTTATTACCGAAATATTCTCGGCTATACAAAGTTTCCAACCCGTATGTGCCACCTCTCCTATGGCGACATATTTTGTTTTTCCGTCATAATCCTTGAATTTGGATACATCCGTAGAAGCCAGATTGATCTTTACCTTATCCGTCAATATAGTAGAGGTATCTCCGGAGATCAAATACTCCGGATTGGGATGAGAAATTACCATCCCTTCCGCCGTAGTCAAAAATACCGACTCCGTACTCGGATTACTGATTATCGAATTAAGCTTATCAAGAACCGTTGTAGTGTCAATATCAAAAAGTATAACCGCTTCATGCCCTTCTATTTCAACAAGCTTCGAAAGAGACACAACCACCTTTCCGGAAACCACATCAACATAAGGATCGGATAACGCAAAGGAATCATATCCTGCGGAAACCGCACTTTGATACCAGGGTCTTTCGGTAGGATCAATAGGAATATCCGCTCCGCCGGAGGTCCAGGCCGCACCCACCTGATTCTCACCGGTATCCGCATTTACATGCTCGTAATCATGATCGTAACAAATGTAATATTCCATTGCGTCCGAGTTACTGGCCTTATTATCCGCAAGAACCTTAACTATTTCCTCCGGTTGCTCATAATCCATATTCTTTATCTGATTCTTTAAAGTCTCAGCTATAAAACCCTGATTGATTATCCAATCATTGATTATTTCCGCATTATCTTTTGCTTTGATCTTTAAAGCATCCTGTGATGATTCAAGAGTACTTTTCCTGATGGATATACCCATAATGGTTAATATCAATACTATTGCCAACGATACAAAAACTATTACGGAAACCTTTACTTTGCTGTCAATACTCCCTAATTTCTGCTTATACATGGCTGTCTCCTTTTCCGATTATTTATGGCTTTAAACCACAATTTTCACACATTAAGATTTTAACTCCTGACACAAATAAAATCAATAGTGACATTTTTGCACGATCATTTATTTTTTTGACTCACTTTTAATGCAATTTTATA
>JAILKH010000166.1 GCA_024693925.1 Lachnospiraceae bacterium
GAAAGTATTTTTATCCACTGACATCAGACCAAGCATGTTTTAAAAACAAATATAGAAACGTTTATCTTCCTAATGCTCGTCTGCTTGCACAGCAGATATTGTCTTTGCCTATTTATGAAGGATTATCGAAAGAGACCATTGACAGGATTGTGGAGTTGTTTTGAATAAAAGTGTTACTTCTATACTGTAAATCGATAATTAGATATACTTTATTGGATAGTTCTTTATGAAGCTGTATGCCGCTATATGAGGTCCGGTAATATGAAAAAATTAATGATTTTAGGTGGATCGAGATATATAATTCCTGTGATAGAAGAAGCTCACAAACTAGGTGTGTATGTTATTACATGTGACTATTTGCCACGGAATATTGCCCATAGATATTCCGATGAGTATTGCTATGCAAGCGTGATTGATAAAGAAACGGTTTTAGAAGTCGCTAATAGCAAAAACATAGATGGGATTATTTCCTTTGCATGCGATCCTGGTGTAGTAACCGCAGCTTTTGTAGCTCAGGAGATGAACCTTGCATTTCAGGGATCATATGAGTCTGTATGTATACTTCAGGATAAAGGATTATTTAGACAATACTTGATAAATAATGGATTCAATAGCCCTTATGCTCAAAGATATACGTCAATAGATGATGCGATTAATGATGTTGAAAAGTATAAATGGCCAATCATTGTGAAACCGACAGACTCTGCAGGCAGCAAAGGGGTGTCTAAAGTAGAAAAAAGAGAAGAACTGCGACATGCAATAGAAATAGCAATTCAAAAATCGCATAATAATGCCTTTATTATTGAGGAATTTCTGACATTTAAAGGATGTCATTCCAGTACAGATGTTTTTACCGTTGATGGGGAGGTAAAGTTTATTACTTTTTCTGATCAATTGTTTGACTCAAACGCGGATAATCCATATACGCCTGCTCAGATAATATGGCCATCTTCGATGGATAAACAAGATCAGGACTATTTAGTAAAAGAAATTCAAAGGCTTATGAAATTACTTGATATGAAAACGGGAATATACAATATTGAGACGTGTGTTGGAAACGATGGAAAGCCATATATAATGGAGGTGTCACCAAGAGGGGGTGGTTGCAAAATAGCTGAGATTCAGAAAATGGCATATGGAATAGATTTGATAGAAGCAGAGATTAGAAATGCCATTGGGATGTCTGTAGAGAAAGTATGTCAAACGGAGTGTAATGATTATTGGTGCGAGATGGTAATACATACAGAAAAGGATCAATCAGGTATATTCAAGGGGATAGATATTAATGAAAAGATTAGCAAGAACATTATGCTTAGGGAATTATCTGTAAAAGGCGGGGATATGGTATATCCGTTTACTGGAGCCAATATGGCTTTGGGGGACATTTTTTTTAGATTTGACACTCGGGAAGAATTGAATTATGTGATGCGGAATATATCCGAGTTCATAAAAATCAAAGTAGAAAACTCTGAATGTGTGGTTTAGAACTATGAATGAAATAGGTGGATATTTCGAATTAGAAAAATTTTCCGGAGAGCACTATCATAAAAATGCAATTGCGCTAAATTGTGGCCGAGGATGCCTTATATATCTTGCAAGACTAAGACATATTAAAACTATATGGATTCCGGATTATATTTGTGATTGCGTGAAAACCGTATTTTATAAAAGGGGAGTGAATGTAAAGTTATACCATATTACAGATTCTTTTGTTCCGGATTATGAATTTGAGATTGATCGTGATGATTGGATGCTGATTAATGATTATTATGGACAATTGACAGATGATGATATTGAATTTGCGAGGGGTTTTTCGAATGGGAATCTTATATGTGATGAGACGCAGGGCTTTTTTAGGCGCCCTTGTAAGGGAGTTGATACATTTTATTCATGTAGAAAATGGTTTGGGGTGTCAGATGGAGCTTATTTAATTACAAGAGATGAACAACAATTAAACGCGGAATTACAGCAAGATCAATCCTTTGATAGAATGACATTTGTTTTGGGACGATTTGAAAGATCTGCTTCTGATTTTTTTGAAGATGCAAAAACTAATAATGCTTTTTTTGATAATGAGCCACCAAAGACAATGTCCTTGATAACAGATAATGTGCTACGTGCAATTGATTACGACAAAATAATAAAGAGACGAAAGGAAAATTGGATACATA
>JAILKH010000005.1 GCA_024693925.1 Lachnospiraceae bacterium
TCGAGAAAATATATTGTTTTAGAGGAAGAGAGTAAAAGTATATTTGAGTTTATTACGTTATCATTTATCCTTAACTCTTCCAGAACAATAACCAGACATACAATTAACGAGGATATACGATATGCTGTATGTTATTTTAAGCTTGCAATTATTCTTGTATGTTTTGTTATGGTAAAAAAAATCTTTAGGTATTTTAGAAAATGCGAAATCAGGAAAGTTCATATGATTGATATCCTCAAAGTCAGCAAGAAAACTTCTTCCGGTGAAGAAAGAATAATAAAAGATTATAGATTTAATATGATCGGAATCCTTCGTATATTACTTGTTTTGTATATAATGCTGTCTTTGAGTAATTATTTGTCAAATAATCCATATGGTACTTTGAAAGAAACAATATCCTGTGTTGGAACTGAATTATATAATCCAAAAAGTATGGACGATTTCAGTAATGATATATATAACAGATCACTTGAATTGAAAGCTATTTTGGATAAGACGCTTAGTGATGATGAAACTTTTTTTGATTTTGCTAATTATACAGGTATATATTCTTATGTAAATAGATATAATCCGGTATATGAAAATCAATGTCCGGCCCACATTAATGGAATTGAAGGCCAAATGTTTGTGTTGAATGATCTGATAAAAAAAAGGGAACAGATTCCTTTGGTTTTAATGAGATCACAAGGCAGTGGGTTGACGAAAATGCTGGATGGCATTCTTAACATAGACAGATATTATCTGATCACAGAATATATTTATCAAAACTATAGACCTTATTATATAGACAGAAATTATGAACTGTGGTGTTTGAACGAAAGATATGATGATATGCTGGATTTGATAGAAAAAAATGAAAGAGATATTAGGGATAGTTATGAGGATTGTACGCATTATTTGGGGGCAATTCCATTTCTCTGGGCCAATTATGATAAAGAAGTAATAAGAGAAGATAAACTGATAAATATAAAAGGCTTACCGGAAATAAAAAGAAAAGAAAATCCATATTATTTGATTTTAAAAGTAAATTCCGATGATGAAAGAGAAGCTGTGATTGAAGTAAGGTATGCTAACGGATCGAAAGAAAAGTATCGGTTTAATCTTATGAAGGGTACTCATTATTATAAAATAAGAATAAGTACTGATTATGATTGGATTGTTTCTCATATAGATGATTTGATCACAGAGGAAGGTTTCACGGACAAACCGGAAATCTATCTATGTATAGCAAATTAGACTATTATGAAATATCATCGGGGTCGGGTAAGCAAAACATCGAATATCAAAAAAATGTTTGTTTAGGGCAGGGATTTCACAGACTGAGATGGAGAGAGTAATATCTTGCCATCTTTTTTTATTGCAAACTTATCTGTTAATATAATTGCAGTCATTGTATAATAGATATGTTATAAATTACCGGAATGTACTAAGAGAAAGGAAGGTACGGATATTTTTTTGTACGTATCACGTAATGCAAGTAAAAAAAATCTCTAAAAGATAATGATTGAAAAGATTATAGAATTATTTAAAAGAATAAAAGAAAAAATAATTGATCTTTATGAAAACAATAACAAAGGTTTTAAGATGATTTTGATACTTGGTCCGGGCTTGCTGTGCCTGGCCTTTTCATTGGTTATAAGTCTGTTTAATATAACTAATGCTATCGGAACCGCTTTTGTGTTTATGCTCATTATTTATCCTGTAGAAATATTTCTGATTAATATATGTGCGCTTGTACTTACTATACGTTATCCTCATAAGTTTCTTCCGGGAACGTTAGAAGCAAGGTTTTTCGGAACGGTTGATATTATCACGGTGATAATCGGAGTGATTCTTACCCTAGCTTATGCGGGTTTGATTTCCGAGATCGATCTTAACTGGAATGCCGAATGGAGTGAACAGCTTTATAATGATTGTGTTCACCAGCCGGTATGGACGGGGGCGCTGCCTACGGTAGGTACTTTTATCGTTATTGGTTTGATAGGTTATATTATTCTTCTTAAGCGTAAGATGTCGGATACACCGCCGCTTATAACGGTCATGTGCATAGCTGCCATGTATATAGGTGCCAGTCAGTTGATACTCTTTATTATTCAAATATTCAAAATCACACCTTTTGAAGGACTGGCTTATAGTACAAACAGTATACCCTTTCTTCTGTATTGCCCATTGACGGTGCTTCCGCTATGCTGTCTGGGTATGGTCGTCCGGTTGATCATAAGAAAAATATATGAATGGAATCAGGATGAAGAGCATACAGAAGATAAATATAAAGGTGAAGGAATAATTGGTTTTTTCAATGAAGCCCTTCATAATTCGGCAGCCTGGCCACTTGCGGCATTGGTGGCCATGATCCCGCTTCTTGGTGTGGTATTGGCTGTATTAGCTCTCTTTGGACAATATCCCGATCATGCTATAAGGGCTTGGACCGAAACGGCCCAGTGGAATCTGTCAAGAATGAAGGCACCGCAAAATATACAAATGGATGAGCATTACCTGTGTACAGTTGCTGCCGGCGGACATGAAAAAGTTGTTAAGCCTGTAAGAATGGGCGTAAGACATGGACATAAGATAGTAGTTAACAGACAGCTGCTCATAGCAAATGCTTTTGAACAGATACTTGAAGAGAAAACGCCAAGGCTTCATAAGGAGATAAGGAAGTTTTATGATGATCACGGATATCCCATTGCAAGGCATATTAAGACTAAAACAGCTGCGGATATTGTGTATTATATAATGAAGCCGTTGGAAATGATATTTTTATTGATCCTGTATCTTACAGATCCCAAACCTGAAAATCGTATTGCGGTACAATACATGGATGGTTCCGCGAAAACTATTGTCTGATGATTATATTTATTGCTTATGAAGAAATATTTGTTTGATTTTTTATTAATAATACTGGTCATAATTACGGTGCTTAGTATCCGTGAGTTTGGCGAACCGAAGGCTATAGATTTAAGTACAAGGGAAACAAAAGAGGGGAATACGGTACGTATTGATTATATCGATGATTCCGGTAATGTTACTGTGGCTTCGGACAGAAAATACGCAACGGCTGTAAGAACCTTCGGTGAGCACGGTCTTGTAAGAGAAGAGTACTATGATGTTAAGGGTGCTCCGACGGAATCTATATGGGGATATGCTGCCATTGAACGCTCCTATAATGATAAGGGTCTTGCCGATACGGATACTTATTATGATATTAAGGGAAACAGAGCTAAGCATACCGGAGGTTATTACGGATATAGCAGAATTTATGATGATAATAACCGGGCTGCAGAGGTTAACTATCTTGATGAGAAGGGCGGACTTGTCTGTAACAGCAGTGATTTTGCAATTGCAAAAAGGGAGTTTGATGATAAGGGACTTATCCGCCGTGAGTTTTATTATGATGTTTCCGGCGCTCCTGCTGTGTTACCTCTTGGCCAAAGCGGTACTGAGCGGGAATATAATGCCGACAAGCTGGTTTCTAAATATACTTATCTTGATAGGAACGGCAATCCCATGAGGACGAATCTTGGTTATGTGTCCGTTGAAAATCAATATGATGAGAAAAAGAGGCTGATAAGTGTCAGATATTTAGATGAGAACGGCGCGCCTACCATGGGTAAATATAAGCAATATGGTGAGAAGTATGTTGATGGGCAGGCGGTTTATCTTGATAGAGAGGGTAAGCCTATATTTAGGCTGGATAATCTTCTGGGTTCAAATCCGAGAGTGGTGCTTATAGTTGCTGTTATTATTCTTGTGGCTGCATTGTTCCTAAAGGGCAGGTTACGGACGGCACTAACTGTGTTTTATTTCCTGTTTATTCTGTATATGACTCTGTGGCACAGGGAAACCGGAGATGCCCGGGGGGAGTTTGTGTTATTCTGGTCCTATAGGAAGTTCTTTTTTGATCCTTCGATGAGGCAGAGTATCATCAATAATATCTGGCTTTTTGTTCCCTTTGGAGCTTTATTGTATAAAAAGGGTTCCAAGAGATTTATTATACCGATCCTTTTGTCTGTCGCTATCGAATCGATCCAATATTTCACCGGCGTGGGTCTGTGTGAACTGGATGATGTTTTTAGTAACGGCTTAGGCGGTCTTATCGGATATGGGGTTGTTTCCTGTTTTAAGCCTTATTTTAAAGAAGACAGAGGGATGGAGGAGACGGCAGATCATATTTAATATGTTTGGCGAGCAGATGGCAGGCTTCGGTTAATTTGCTTGGCGGGCATGCGTCAGATGGCAGGCTTCGGTTAATTTGTTTGGCGGGGGATGTGATCATCCCGGGAGGAGGATTTATTATGTTTTGTACTAAATGCGGTAAAGAATTAAAGGAAGGTACGAAATTCTGTACGGCTTGCGGAGCTGAGGTGAAGAGGGCGGGTGCTTCCGGAGATGGTGAAGTGAAGAAGGCGGGTTCTGCCGATAAGATTGGTATAGTTAATGGGAAGGCGTTGTTTCCGATCATAGCTATTGCGGCCTGTGTGGTGACTTTGATCATATGTGTGACAGTTGTTCTTGTTACTCTTAAGCCCTGGGAAAATAAGAAGAGTGATACGGATACGACAGGTGAAGTGAAGGAGGCCGGTGAGTCTTACGGTGATATTGCAGGTGAAGAGAAAGAGGACAATGAGTCTTACGAGGGTATGGAAGAGGAAGGATTACAGACCGAGGATACAGAGGATGGGATGGACATAGATAAGTCCGAAATATCGGACAGTAATGCTCCGGGAGATGATGATGCCTCCGGCGGTTCGGATATTTACAATGATTCAGATGATTCGGATACTTCAGATGATTCCGGGGAATCGGTCGCGGCTAAAGATAAAATGTACCGTAAGGTTTCCGATCTTTTTGGTGAGAAAATT
>JAILKH010000089.1 GCA_024693925.1 Lachnospiraceae bacterium
GGTGAATTGGGATTAGAAACCACCATCTATGCAACCGATGATAAGGAATTAAATACCTTCGCGGAATCCATGGCCGACTCTCTTACGGACCTCTATAATAAAACAGGCTACAAAAATATAACCCTTAAAAACACAAAGGGATATACCTTTAGTTATAAGAACGGCTATAAAGACACAAGAGAAGAACTTACAGATTCAATCCTGTGGTCGGTTAATATTAACCGAAAGAAAAATAACATTAAATGAATCTGCAATCGTTCCTGCTCCTGTGCCGTATTTACCGACCTGTTATATCAATTCCCCAACACATTTATCAACTATTTCCATCTTCGCGGTAGGTTCGAACCTTGCTACTACATTACCGCTTCTGTCAATCACGAATTTGGTAAAATTCCATTTAATTTCCGGATTATTCTTATAATCCTTATCAATCTTTTTAAGCATCGTATTCATTGCAAGGGCAGTGGGTCCTTTGCCAAAGCCTTCAAATCCCTTCTGCTCCTTAAGAAATTTAAATAAAGGAATTGCCGTTTCTCCGTTAACATCCGATTTTTTCATCTGCGGAAACTGAGTATTATACTTAAGCTGACAGAACTCATGGATCTCATCATCCGTCCCGGGAGTCTGTCCGGCAAATTGATTGCAGGGAACATCAATAACCTCAAATCCCCTGTCATGATACTTCTCATACATAGCCTCAATATCCTTATAATGAGGAGTAAATCCACACCCCGTTGCTGTATTAACAACAAGAACAACCTTTCCCTCATATTCCTTCATTGATATTTCATCACCATTAGCCGCTGTTACACTTTGATCATAGAATCCCATTGTCCCGTCCTCCTTTAAAAATGTGAAAAATGATTGCTTTCTTTAATTATCTTTTACTAAATTATATTTTATCAAATATAATTTGTCAAGCTCATTTTCTTTTTCTATATCTAACCATTTTTAACGATTATCGACTCTTTCCGGATTCATATCATGATGAGATAACCTGTCAAAAGCCACACTTTCCCATTTAGTCCCCGCCTTTCCGTAATTACAGTACGGGTCAATGGAGATTCCGCCCCGCGGGAGAAATTTACCCGTTACCTCAATATATTTAGGATCTAACAAGGTGATCAGATCCTTCATTATCTTATTTACACAATCCTCATGAAAATCTCCGTGGTTTCTGAAAGAAAACAGATATAACTTTAAGGATTTACTCTCAACCAACGATTCATCGGGTATATATGATATTGTTATCGTTGCAAAATCAGGCTGTCCCGTAATAGGACAAAGACTCGTAAATTCCGGACAGTTAAATTTAACGAAATAATCATATTCCGGATGTTTATTGCTGAATTTTTCCAATACGGAAGGATCATAATCGGTTTCATAGTTTACGTTATTATTACCAAGTTTCGTCAATCCCTCTTTATCTCTTACACCCATTTCCTTTTCTCCTTACTTAACACGATGTGTCAGCCTGCCGGCGAAGTCCTTTTGCGGGTTTAACGTTTTCACTATCCGGTACTATCTTCCGGGCTATGTAAATAAACGGGGTATCCGCAACAGCTACGATCGCCTTAAATAGATACGTTGTAAATAAAATACTGAAGAAGACTTCCGTCGGATAAGTTCCCCAGAAGGCAAGAAAAGTAAAGAGCACCGTATCCACCGCCTGGCTGAGCAAAGTACTTCCGTTATTTCTTATCCAGAGCCCCGATTTATCATCTCCTGTTTTTTTCCAGATAAAATGATATAAAAACACATCTATATTCTGACTGCATATAAACCCTGTAAGACTGGCAATGGTAATACGGGGAACAAGACCAAATACAACCTTCAGACTCCCGTTTATATAATCATTGGTATTGGGGGTAAATAAAAGCAGCATCTGAGAACCGATCATCCAGATGACCATTATGGTAAAACTATACATTACTGCCCTCTGAGCATCTTTTTTACCGTATTTTTCCGAAAGGATATCCGTAACCAGAAAAGTAGATGCATACAAAACATTTCCGGCCGTGGTGGAAAGTCCGAACAAGTCTATACATTTACAAACAGCAATATTTCCAAGTAAGGTACCGAATATCGCAAATGCAAATAACCCGTTTTTCCCAAACAGCCTGTAAAGGACAAGTACACTTCCCAAATAGAAGATCACAGTTATAACAAAAATCAATTCATTACTCATATTATACCTCACAATCTTTGTATATTACCGTATCATCCGTGTGCTAAATCCAAAACCATATATATTCAAAAAAAAATATAGCTTCACAAAACTCGAAGCTATAACCAATCACAAACGATCTGAAATTATAGTCCTGGTTTTGTTTAACGACAGGATGGTACAAACGAACTGTCGGTACATATATACAAGAATATACGTACGAGTATGATTATAACCCAAAAGCGGGTAATGTCAATAAATTTCCGTAAAGAATACATGGATTACTTTGCGAAAATATCCGACGCAATTTTATATTTTCAAATATCTGTCGCAATATTTATTAAAAATTTGTATAATATGTTTTAGAAAGGAGGCAGCAGATGATGTATATAAACGGTATTTTAATACCGAAAATCATCCGCAATAACCCATGAATAAAATAAAATTATTTCTTTCCTCTGTTATCATAGCGGCTTTAGCAGCGAATGCAATACTTTTCAACGGTTGTACCGTAAATATCAACGCAAACTTTGATCTCAATGATATAAATAAGTTTATGAATATAAACAGTCTTAAGGAAACCTATAATAACGAAACGGATATTGACAATACCATAGAAGCTGTTGTTGCAAAAATGTCCCTTGACGAAAAGATCTCACAAATGATAATTCCCTCCATGCGTACCTGGGAGGAAGAAAATGTCACCGATTTAAATTCCTTTGATGAGCTTAAGGAAGCCCTTCAAAAACACCAATACGGCGGAGTTCTGCTCTATGGATCGAATATAACCGGAAACCGGCAGGTTTCAAAGCTTATAAACGATCTTCAGGAAAATAATGCCGGGATTTCCAATGCTTCCGTCCACATTCCCTATCTTATGCCTGTGGATGAAGAAGGCGGAATCGTATTGCGGCTGACAAACGGAACACGTATGACCGGTAATATGGCTATCGGAGCAACTCCCGATCCCGTGACAAATGCCGAAAAAACCGGCACCATCATAGGTGAAGAGCTTGCGGCCCTTGGTTTTAACGCCGACTTCGCACCTGTTATCGATGTAAATAATAATCCTGCTAATCCGGTTATCGGTACAAGATCCTTCTCCGACGATCCGAACAGGGTATCCAAGCTCGGAGCCGCATATTCAAAAGGATTGGAAGAAAATAATATCATAGCCACCTATAAACATTTTCCGGGTCATGGAGATACCGAAACCGACAGTCATATCGGAACTCCCAGCGTGGAAAAAACCTATGACGAAATACTTAACACCGAGCTTATTCCCTTTAAAAATGCAATTTCAAACGGTGCCGATCTTATTATGACGGCACATATAACATATCCTTTGATCGATGAAGAGCATACCTTCGGTGACGGTACAACAAAAGGATATTATCCGGCTACCATGTCAGAAAAAATGATAACCGACATCCTTCGCAGGGATCTGGGTTATGACGGAGCAGTTATCACCGACGCCCTTGAAATGGATGCCATAAAAGAAGCAAAACTGGTTCCCGGCGAAGCCGATTCCACAGAGTACAGGGTAAATATTGCAAAAGAAGTTATAAATGCGGGCGTTGACATACTTCTGCTGCCGGCAGATATGATCGACCCCGAAACCGTGGATTTCTACGACGAATATATCAATGAAATAGCCGCCAAAACCGAAGCCGGTGAAATAAGCGAAGAACGTATCAACGAAAGTGTAAAACGTATACTGAAGCTTAAGATCAAATATCAAATATTTAACATTGATGCCGGGGAGGAGGATAATAACGAAGATGAGCAGGTCTCTGCCAATATTCTGACAGTAGGTTCCAAAGAACATCATGAACAGGAAATGGATATGGCAAGACAGGCAATAACTCTGGTGAAAAACAACGAGGATATCCTTCCCCTTTCCGACTCGGTAAAAAACATAGTTTTCTTCGGACGACGGGAGGCAGACTCGGTTACAATAAATTATGCCGTAAACAGTCTTAAGGAAGAAGGTATAATAAAACCGGATCAGAACATCCTGGTTGAGTACTATTATGATCCTTCCTCAGAAGAAAAACTTCATTACACGGATGAGATCAGGGAAAATATTTCTTCCGCCGATATCGTCATCGGTTTTTCCTATAATTCGGGAAACAGTTCTTTAGACAAGGAAAATCCCCAATACACAGCTATGACAAGTGCTATAGGGGAAACTCATAAAGCCGGCGGTAAATTTATTATGATAAGCGAAAATCTTCCCTATGATGCGGCACTGTATCCCGATGCCGATGCCGTTCTCCTTGCTTACCTCGGCTCCGGACTGGATATCGATCCTACGGAAAGAAACGAAAATCCCGAAAGTATGCCGGCCCGTAACGCAAATATTGCTGCGGCCATCGAAACTGCCTTTGGGGCCAATACTCCCGTGGGAAAACTTCCCGTAAACATTCCTGTAATAGAAGAACAGCCGGATGGGACCCTGAGTTACGGTGAAGACTGTTTATATGAAAGAGACTTCGGACTTACCTTTTAATTTTTTACGGGATACAAAGAAATAATAACCATATGATCCAATGCGATCAGTTGATAATATGAAAAAATTTACTACCCGGTTCATCGCCTGGATGAACACACTTACAATCTATAGGAAGCTTATATTCTTTTATGCCTTTTGCGTTATACTGCCGCTTATTGTAACGGACGGTTTCATTATATATACCATGAACCGGGATGAAAGGCAGCGTCAGGAATATGAATTTAAAAATATAGCCACTGTGGTAGGGAATAATATTACCAATCTTTACGAAGATATACTCGGTACGATGAATTCCATCTATCTTGATAAGACCATCAACGAATTCATAAACACCGACTATAAACAGCCTTATGATTATTATTCTGCCAATTACAGGCTGCTTCGGCAATCCCTGGCAGGCAGTACCTTCAACAAAACCGGTTATAACGTTTCCATTTATACCGATAATCCGACTGTGATCAGCGGCGGAGTCTTTCGCTCCATTGACTCGGCCACCGGCAGCGAATGGTATAAGGCTTTTCTGGAATCCAATAAACCAATCTTCGGTTATTATTATTACGGAGACTCGGAACAGATCATCAAAACCGGAAGAAGAAACCTCTGTGTACTCCGTAAAATGAATCACTTCAGAAATTTAGGCCGTGAGGTTATCATTAAAACAGAGGTTAACTACAATGAACTTGTAAGAACCCTTAATTCAATGAACTTTGTACCCACGGTATATGTATGCAGCGGAGATACCATCCTTCTCTCAAATGACGGGAACTCCGAAATAAACCGGCCCTTTTTAAAGCTTACGGGAACAGAAAAGATCGCAACGGAATCGGAACTTGACTTGCATGGGCTCAACCTGCGCATAATAATACTGGATCCCTATAAAGGCCTTCAATTTTTCAGCAAAAGAAATATTCCCATATTGATCCTTCTTATAGTTCTCAATCTTCTTCTGCCGGTATTACTGGTTTATGTCATCAACAGTTCCCTGACGGGGCGTTTTGCCCTGCTTAATGAATCTTTTGATAAGATCAAAGGCGAAGTATCACAAATCAAGGAAATAAACAGCATTGAAGGAAATGACGAGATCAGCAACCTTATGACGAATTATAATCTCATGGTACGGCGTCTCAAAGAACTTATAAAGACCGTATACGAAGACCGACTTTATAAACAGGAAGCAGATATTGCAAGGCAACAGGCGGAGCTTCTTGCTCTGCACTCGCAGATAAACCCCCATTTCCTGTTTAACGTGCTGGAAAGTATTCGTATGTTAAGCCTTATTAAGAATGAACGGGAGATCGCAAGCATGATCGAGAAGCTTGCAATACTGGAACGACAGAATGTGGACTGGTCAAAGGACTGTATTAAAATAAATGAAGAACTTAAATTTGTTGAAGCTTATCTTGATCTGCAGAAATTAAGATTTGAAGAAAGGCTAAACTATAAGATAAGTATAAAGAACGGCTGCGAGAATTATTATGTTCCCAAACTTACACTTGAGACCTTTGTTGAAAATGCCTGTGTTCACGGAGTGGAAAATAAATCGGTACCCTGTTGGATCTATATTCGTATATATGAACAGAACGAAACTCTCTTCCTGGAAATAGAGGATACCGGCTACGGAATGGAAGATGAAGATGTTAACAAAATGAAGATTAAAATGCGTGACTGCACAATAGAGGATCTTAAAGAAGGACAGCGTGTCGGAATAATAAATGCCTGTCTGCGACTCAAAATGATCACTGATAACAGAGTCCGTTTTAATGTTCAAAGTAAGAGAAATATGGGAACAACCTTTTTTATAAGTATCCCTGTTGATACTTTAGAAAGAACCATCATATAATTTCGGAGGTAACAACAATGTTCAGGGTAATGCTGGTAGATGACGAACCAATGATCCTAAGAGGAATGTCGGTAATAGTAGATTGGAAGGATATGGGCTTTGAGATAGTAAAAAGCGCAGCTAACGGTGCACAGGCCTACGAATACCTTAAAGAAAATGAAGTAGATCTTATCATAGCAGATATTAAAATGCCGGAAATGAACGGACTGGAGCTGATAAAAAAGATCCGGGAAGAAGGAATTTCCGATGCATATTACGTTATTCTCAGCGGATATAATGATTTTGAATATGCAAGAAAAGCCATACGGTATAAATGTATGGACTACCTTTTAAAACCTATAGACAGTGAAAAACTTATCGAACTCCTTTTTCAGGTTGCGGATTCCCTCCGCAACAGACTTCAAATGTCCAAAGACCGGGAGGAAATAAGGAATGTTTATTATAAACAAAGCCTTACCGCCCTTTTATGCGGCAAATATGATGAGGAAAATATTAAAAGTGTAAAAAAAGAGCTTAATATAGACAAATCAAAATGTCGTTTCATACTTGCCTCCGTAGATAATACGGTTCTTCTTGATGATATGGATGACAAAGAGACAAATGATATAAAAGAAAAATTATATAATAATGCTATTAAGTACATAGGTAATGCCAATCTTATCATTAAGGATACCTTTGACTATATCGATGAACATGAAATAGGTATTATTCTTCTCGATGAAATGATAAAGAACTTAGACAAAACCGAAACCGGATATCTAAAGGAACTTAGCGAAGCCTTAAATTATGATCTTAAAGAAGGAGCTGTTTTATTGGCAGGCAAACAGGTGGAGGACATTTCCAAGCTCTCAAGATCCTATACCAATGCCTGTATGCTCCGCTCCTTCCGCGGTTTTAGCATCGAAAGACAGGTATATTATTACGAAGATGAAGTATCGGTTTCTCATAATAACCTGATCCTCTTTAAGCAGGGACTGGACGAACTGATAACGGCGATAGAACAGAATGATATCTCACGTATAAACAAAAGTGTGGATGTCCTGTATACGGAAATGGAACGTAACGGTCTTAATCAGAATATGCAGTCTATGAATATCAGCTATCTTCTCTTTAGCCTTATACATCTTGCAGTGGAGCAGGATGAATCGGTGGACCAGGAGGAAATCCTCCATTACATAAGCGAAAATTCCTTTGATACAACCTTTACAAGAGGAGGAAGGCTCCATCTTAAACGTTTTGCCCTCTCTTATGCAGAATATCTGATCCAACTCAGAAAAAATGTATCAAGAGGCATTCTGTCGGATATCGAATGGGAAATAAAAAATAACTATGATAAAAATCTGACCCTTCGTGACCTGAGCGCAAAATATTATGTAAACTCATCTTATCTCGGACAGATCTTTAAAAAGAAATATAATCAGTCCTTTAAGGATTACCTGTGTTCGGTGAGGATAGACGAAGCTGCCAAGCAATTACTCACCACCGACGAAAAAATTGCCAATATTGCCGAAAATGTCGGATACAGGGATCCCGACTATTTTCTTATTAAATTTACACAGGTTATGGGGATATCTCCTGCCAAATACCGGAAAAACGGTGGAATACCAACTTGAATTTTTAAGGTTTTTCCTTGAGTTTTTAGGGTTAAATTTACATTACATTAATTTAAAATGCAATATAGGGATTTATTTAGTCCTTATATTGCATTTTTATTTTATTAAGAAAGGAATAAAGAAATGAAAAATACCGGAAAAGCGGTAAAAAAATACTGGCAATTATACCTGCTTTTATTACTGCCGCTGTTATACCTGATCATTTTTAAATATATACCAATGGTATATATCCAGATTGCATTTAAAGAATATAAGATTGGAATGAGTCCTTTTGAAATGCCTCTTGCATCGAATCATGGGTTTAAATATTTTATAAAGGCCTTTTCAAATAAAGATTTCCTTAATGCCTTAAGAAATACTCTTTTACTTAATCTGCTGGATCTGATCGCAGGATTCCCGGCTCCTATTATTTTTGCATTGATCTTAAATGAGCTGACTTTCAAAAGATTCAAAAAGGTAACACAGACTATAGCCTATATGCCCCATTTCCTTTCCTGGGTCATAGTCTCAAGCCTGGCATTACAGCTTTTTGCTCCCACTAACGGTTTTGTAAATCAGATCATCTCAAACTTTGGCGGTGAACCCATACCCTTCCTGAATGATCCGGCTCACTGGGTTGCTACCTATATCTTTATGGGGGTATGGCAAAGCTTTGGATGGAACTCCATCGTATACCTGGCAGCCATTGCCGGGATCAGTCCCGAGCTCTATGAGGCAGCTTCAGTGGACGGCGCCGGACGTTTCTCCAAAATGTGGCATATAACCCTTCCCGGCATAAGACCCACTATTGTAGTATTGCTGATCATGAACCTTGGAAATATTCTGGGCAGCAGCTTTGATCGTCCTTATGCTTTCCAAAACAATATGGTTATGAACGTTGCCAATGTTATAGCTACATATGTTTATAAGAACGGTATAAAGGGTCTACAGTTCTCACTTACAACCGCAGTAGGTTTGTTCCAGTCCATTATTTGTGTAATATTCCTGCTCCTTGCCAACTGGATCTCCAGAAGACTTGGCGAGAGAGGAATCTGGTAGGAGGTTAAGAGAATGAATGACAGAATCATAAAATCAAGCAAAACAAAAGCAGGAGACTGGATATTCGTCATCATATGTGTTGTTGTCTGCCTTATATGCATCCTTCCTATGTTAAACCTTTTGGCCAAATCCTTAAGCGGCTCGGATTTTCTTGTTAAACATGAGGTTTATCTTATTCCCAAGGGCTTTAACCTGGAAGCCTATAATACGGTACTTAAGGATCCTAAATATTTAAGAGCCTTTGTATGGACGGTGGTACTTACCGTTATTTGTACTCTGGTATCTCTGGTAATGACGGCGATATGTGCTTATCCCCTTATTTACCAGGATCTTAAAGGACGCGGCTTCTTCAATATTATTATAACCATTACCATGTTCTTCAATGCGGGAACAATCCCCAATTACCTGCTTATGAATTCCCTGGGGCTGTTAAGTAATCCTTTGGTACTTATCCTTCCCGGCTGTTTAAGCGTTTATAACATGATAATAATGCGAAGTTTCTTCTATGGTATTCCGGACAGCTTAAGAGAATCCGCACAGATAGACGGAGCATCCTATATTAAGATACTTTTTTCAATATATCTGCCTCTTTCAAAACCGGTAATGGCAACTCTTGCACTGTTTTACGCAGTAGGCCGCTGGAACGGTTATTCGGATGCCCTGATGTATATGAAGGATAAGAAATATTATCCTCTTCAGTTACTTCTTTACAATGTCATAAACAATATAAACAGTATCGAAGTAGCAACTCAGGAGGGTTTCTCAACTCCGGGACTGAATGAATCCCTTAAGGCCGCTATTGTAATGTTTTCAACAATACCTATTCTTTGCATCTATCCCTGGTTACAGAAATACTTTATCCACGGTGTAACCCTTGGAGCCGTTAAAGAATAATATAAATTTTAAATATCCGCAGTGGCTTATATAAACTATGGAATTATCGGATCTTTGTATCCGTTATTCAAATACAATAAACATTTTTTATGGAGGAAAAGTAAATGAAAAAGAAATTAGTTTCACTCTTACTTGTAGGTACAATGGTCTTTTCACTTTCCGCGTGCGGCGCTCAGCCTGCTGCCCCCGCCCCTGAAGCATCAGATGCGGCTGCCGAGGAAACCGAAGAAGCCGAAAAAGCTGAAGAATCGGAAGCGACTGAAGAGTCAGACGAAGCACAGGCCGCTGACGGCGGAGAGCTTACAGACGGTAAATTCGCAGATACCCGTCATATCACCGTTGAAGTATATGATCGCGGTAATGACGGCGGTTCCGATCCTACAAACAATATGTACACCAAGTATATCCAGGAAGGAATGCTTGCAGATCACAACGTAGAAGTAGAATTCGTAGCTGTTCCCCGTTGGACAGAGGTTGATGAAATAAATAACCTTCTAGCTGCCGGAGAAGCACCCGACATCTGTGTTACCTACAGCTATGCTACCATTCAGACTTACGCAAATATGGGCGGTGTTCAGGATCTTGCACAGATCGTAGAAGATACCAAGGCTGACTGCCCCAACCTTTGGGACTGGCTCGGAGAAACCAACATGTACTGGGATAAGAGTCCCGTAGACGGAACTCTGTGGGCTATCGAAGGAAAAAGAGCTACCGCCAACCGTATAAATACCTTCGTTCGTCAGGACTGGCTGGATGCACTTGAACTTAAAGCTCCTACCACCAAGCAGGAATTCGAAGATATGCTTATAGCCTTCAGGGATAATGCAGACACTCTTCTCGGCAAGGATGCTGCTAAGATGATCCCTTACTCGGTAAGCTATGATGTGGGCTGGAGAGCAGGTACTCTTATTGAATCCTTTATCGATCCCGAAATTTCCGATTATGATTACTATATCAACGGCTTTGATGACAGAAAGTTCACACAGGAAGGCACTAAAGAAGCCGTTAAGCTTCTCAATAAATGGTACAATGACGGTCTTATGTGGAAAGATTTTGCACTCTACGGAGAAGGCGATACCACAGAGGATGATATGATGAAAGCCGGTTATGTAGGCGCATTTACCCACAACTGGGATTACCCTTTCAGAAACGGTGAAGATTCCATCAATGCAAACCTTCAGAGAATAGTAGGTGAAGATGCAAAGTTCGTAGCTATCGATCCCTTCGAAGATTCCAAGGGAACACATACCAAATTTGTTGATTCAACAGCAGGCGATCGTAAGATATTCTTCCCTACCACCAATGATGAACCTCTTGCATCAATGTTATATCTTGACTGGATATCAGCTCCCGAGCATATTGAATACTTACAGCTCGGTGATGAAGGTGTGACTCATAACAAGCTTGATGACGGTTCATACGAGATCATTGCCGCTACAGGCGATGCTATCCAGAACTCAGGCTTCAATATTGATATGACCATAACCTGTAACGGACTTCATTTAACAGATTCAAACCTTACAGATCTTACAACTGCACACAGCTATGCAAATATCGATCCTTCTCTTGTACAGGATGCTGACAAGATCGCCAAGACCGATACACGTCCCGCTAAATGTGTAAACGTTGGTGAGATCACTTCCGAAAGCGGCGTAGGTGAAGCTCTTAATTCCAAGAGAACAGAGGTTTATGACCTTGCCGTAACTGCGGCAGTCGCTGATTTTGACTCTGTATGGGACAGCGGAATGGCTGACTATCTCTCCGCCGGCGGCCAGGATGTTGCTGATGAACGTGCAGCAAAATGGGCAGAGGTATACGGAGATACAAAGAGTGTACCCGAAATGAAATAATATATTATGTTTATGAAATGTAATGTTTAAATCCTAAATAACATTGACACAAAGAACGCTGAGATCTTATACTTTATGTATTAAAATCTCAGCGTTTTGTTTATGAAAGGAAAATCAGTGAAATACAGAGTAAATATCATTACATTATCCGACAGCGGTGTAAAAGGATTAAGAAAAGATACAAGTGCTCCGGCATTAAAAGAAATGCTCCACCGGGAAGAAGGCTTTGAAGTAACGGACATGCTCCTTCTTTCGGATGACCGTACGGAACTTGAAGCCGTACTTATTGATATCTGCGACAATAACAGAGCCGATCTCATTCTTACAACCGGTGGCACGGGGCTTTCACCGCGGGATAACACTCCCGAAGCAACTCTGGCGGTTATTGAAAAAAATGTACCCGGTATTGCAGAAGCTATGCGGCTTAAATCTCTGAGTATCACTCCCAGGGCCATGCTTTCACGGGGTGTATCCGGTATCCGTAAAAGCACACTTATCATAAATCTTCCCGGAAGTCCCAAAGGTTCCGTCGAGAATCTTGAAGCTGTGCTTCCGGCACTGCCCCATGCCCTCGGGATCCTTACCGGACGGGAACATGAATGTGCACAGAAGAAATAAAAATGATCAGCCGCCTATAGAAGACATTGTGCGTTTCTCCGAAATCATACTTTTATCCTCAAAACAATGACTTTCGGGTTTTTCGATTATCGCCTGTCTCATCAATTCCATTAAATTCTTCTCTTTATCAACATCGGATTTATCACTTCTTAAAACATTTTTTAAGCCCACACCCTTATCATAACAAAGGCAGGTCTTGAAATTACCATCGACAGTAAGCCTTACACGATCACAGGAATCGCAGAATTTATCATTTATCGCACTTATAAAGCCGATTTTCCCCATAAAACCCGGAATACTGTAATACACCGCAGGCCCGTTACCATACTTTTTATTATCCGGTTCCATCCCTTCATATCTTTTCATAATACCTGGAATAAGAATACTATGAGGGATACCCGGGTATTCCTTTCCCAGACCTATAGGCATCATCTCTATAAATCTGACACAAATATTCCTGCTCCTTGCAAATTCCACCAGTTTAATGGCCTCGTTTAAAACCCGGGATTCGTCTTCATAATTGGTCTTATTCCCTTCCACCAAAGCCCAGTTCACGGAAACCGCATTAAGTTTCACAAAAATACCCGAATTTATGGAAGCTTCCACCGATGACAGAACCTTATTAAGATGATCATAGCCGGTTATCATCTTATATTTCTCCCTGTCAAGGGTATCGAGGCTTATATTTACAGCCCTGATCCCGGCATCGATAAGCGAAGGCAGATTCTCCTCCAACAGTACTCCGTTGGTTGTAAGTGTAACTTCATCAATCCCGGGGATACCTTTTAACATTTTGATCAGGTTTAAACAGCCCTTTCTGACCAATGGTTCACCACCGGTTATCTTTATCTTGTTTATACCGATCTTTGACATCGCCCGGACTGTAAATACAATCTCTTCTATTGACAATATCTCACTCATAGGAACCCATACTACGCCGTTTGGCATACAGTATCTGCACCTTAAATTACACTTGTCGGTCACCGATATCCTTACATAATCTATATTTCTTCCGTAGCTGTCTTGCATACCATTTTATAAAAGCAGTTTTCAATATCCTATCTGTTCAAGTACCTTATCAATCACACGAGCATTTTTTATTGAAAACTCCGGAGAAACAAAGGGCTTCTCTCCTCCCTCTATACATCTGCCAAGCTGTTCTGTTTCCAAAGTATAATTCTGCTTTGCCATAACCTTTCGCAACGTCTCCTTACCATCGACTGAAATGGTATAGCACAATTCTCCGGCCTGATTATATTCAACTTTAGAATCAATTATACCTTTTGAACCATGAATATACAATCTGTCCTTCCTGGAATCCCATTCCCTTGAGAATAACATTCCCACTGTAAAAGCTGCTCTTACTCCGTTTTTCATCTTCATGATCGCCTGAGTAAAAACATCAACACCATTATCATTAAATTCAGCATCTGCCTTAACATATTCAGGCTCCGAATCCGTCAGGGACAGGATCATTGTTGTACAATAACACCCAAGGTCATATACTGCGCCTCCTCCTGTCTCTTTATGTATCCGGATATCTTCAACATATCCCTGGGTAAGAAATGCCGTTTCAATATAATCTATATCTCCGATGATACCGCTTTTTATATCTTCTTTAAGAGCCGCAATATACGGACTATGCTGATATGCATATGCTTCCATCAGAATCACATTATTCTCTTTTGCCACAGCAAACATCTCTTTTGCATCCTCTGCATTAAGCGCTAAAGGTTTTTCACAAAGAACATTTTTACCCGCTTTTAAAGCTTTGATCACCCATTCTTTATGAAGATTATTTGGAAGCGGAATATAAACTGCCTGAATATCCGGATCTTCCAGCAGCTTATCATAACCCACATATGCCTTTTTAAATCCAAATTCCTGCTGAAAACTTTTTACTTTATTTTCATCTCTTCCCGAAATTGCATACAATTCACAATTAGACGCGCCTTTCATTCCCGGTATAATACATCCCTTGGCTATATTTGCAGTTCCCAAAACACCCCATTTTATCACCATAATCTGTCTCCTCCTTTGTAAGATCACATACTTGCCCTATATATGGCAAGCATAGCTTCTTCATTAAGAACCTTAGCCGAACCCATTTCTCCGCCTACACCAACCGCACATTTCTTTGCCATAAGAACCAGTTCTTCATCCGTAGGCTTTACTCCCAGTTCACGAAGATTTGTAGGCATTTCTATACTTCTGTAGAATTCCTCCATTGCCTCAATACCGGCCAGTGCTATCTCTTCATCACTTCCGCAATCTTTAACCTCCATTACATTAAGTGCAAACTTCTTAAACCTTGCAAGACAGTCCTTATAAACATATCTTGCCCAGCTTCCCCAAATGGCTGCAAGTCCGGCTCCATGGGCAACATCATATAATCCGCCCAGCTCATGTTCCAGCTTATGCGTCATCCAGTCTCCACCGTCATTCCCGCATCCGGTTAATCCGTTATGCGAAAGACTACCCGCCCACATAACCTCGGCACGGGCATCATAATCAGAGGGATCCTTATGTAAGATAAGCGCATTTTTCTTTACTGTTCTCAGAAGTCCTTCTGCTATAGAATCCGTAATTTCCATATTGCCACCGTTTGTAAAATATCTCTCCATTGTATGCATCATTATATCGGTACATCCGCAGGACGTCTGGTAATCCGGCAAAGTCATAGTAAGTTCGGGATTTAATACAGCAAATTTAGGACGTCCGAAATCACTGCTGTAACCGCGCTTAATAAGCCCCTCTTCCTTCGTAATAACGGAAGAATCACTCATCTCGCTTCCTGTTGCAGCTATGGTAAGGATAACCCCCAGCGGAAGACATCCCTTTGCCTGTCTCTTATAATCATAAAAATCCCATACTTCACCTTCATTAAAAACCCCATAACCGATAGCCTTGGCGGAATCTATGGCACTTCCGCCTCCCAGCGCCAGCAAAAAATCCACCTTTTCTTTTTTACAAATTTCTATTCCTTCATAAACAAGTCCCAAATGCGGGTTGGGAACCGCCCCTCCGAGTATCACATACTCAAGTCCTGCAATATCCAGAATATCGGTCACACGCTTTAAAAGACCGGAGCGCACAACACTTCCTCCTCCGTAATGAATGAGGATCTTCTTTCCTCCGAATTCCTTTATTAACTCTGCAACTTTACTTTCCGAATTTTTCCCAAATACTACCTTAGTAGGGGTATAATAATTAAAATCAAACATAATACCATTCTCCCTTACTGTTTTTCTATATTATATTTTTTAATGGCATCTGCTGCTTCTTATATTCTGTCATTTTCTGATTCACTTTTTGAACACAAATATCCAAAACCGCCATCCGTCTCATCCTGGATATTTTTCTATTACCTTTTTAAGCTCCCTGATCATCATTCTTACAGCGGAGGAACTGTCTTCACCGTGAACATATTCATGACTTATTGCCTCTGCTATGGTCACCTCATAGGAATATCCGCCATCCTCCTGTAACCCCAGGGCATAACCTAATTCAAAATCCTTTGCCCGTAGAAGAATTCTTCTCCTTATAACTATCGGATAGAGCCTATCCGAATCCGAATTAATAATGTAGGAATCATTCTCGTATAAAGCAATTGCGGAATAGGATTCACTCACCTCATCAAGCACCGTTATATTGGTCAGAAATCCATTTAAGATCGGATACTCCTTATACATATAATCACAGGCTGACCTGATATATTCCGCCATTTCACGATCTACATTTCTTAAGTTCACAGCATCAATTCCATAAGTAATTTCAAGATAATCTTCTATATCCCTGACTTCATTTTCTCACTGCCTTCACGTAACACCAAACCCTGAGCTTTCAGTAATCTGTGAGCGGTAATTTCATCAGGTCCATATACAGCATAAAGATAAAGATCAACGCTTGTGGTATCGGCCGCTGTAAATCTTTTACTGCTTAATATTTTTGTCTCTTTATCATAATAATCCATAGCCGGTTCATAATAAAAGTCTTCCGGTACCTGTGCCTCTATTTTAGTATTCTCAAGGGTCATTACAATGGATTCAGCCTCTTCTCCTCCAGGGGTATTATTCTTCTTATCAAGTGCCTTTTCCACTATAAGACTGTCAGCGGTTGTATCTTCCTTATCGGTTTCTTCGGCGGTTTTTAAATACACATTTATCAGATCTATCGCATCTTCGACACTTATATCCGAATTAATGCTTAAATTGATCGCTATCCTCTTATTATCGGTATTCGAATTACATCCCACTGCAAATCCCATCATTGCCATCAGAACCAAAATTTGAAACTTTTTTTCATAATAATCTCTCCCTTAAAATATTTCTTTTTCAATTACACATTCTTCTTTTATCTTACCAACCAGGAATTGAAGAGCCTCCACCACATTAGGTCTTATGTCTCCGCCGACAAGTACCATCATTATATCATCCCCAACTTGTAATTTTCCCTCATTAAGCCACACCCTTGCATAATATATTCCGGGTTTTGATAAAGTCTCTTGCACCGCCAGCTCTGCTTTTTCCCTATCCGGCAAAAAATTCATTTCCTTAACGGGTCTGCTTTGCAAATCATTATTTCTGACAAGCGCCTTTGCATCTTCCCGGACAACCCCATTATGAAAAAGATACATCCCTATATGAGATGCATCCTTTGAAGCTTTAGCTTCCTTCATCCACTCATCCATTCCGGGTTTTTTATTATCATCAATCTCCATACTTAATCCTTCCTCTGTAAATTAATATATAATAAAACTATCAATACAAAAAGCCTTCTATAAGTTCCCCGGAAAAAACCGGAATCCTGTCTTTGGGAATTATTCCGTAAGCATTGCAGTTGATCACAGAACTGATCACGATATTTCCCTGCTCCTTCGGCGCTCTGAAAACAACTTTCCCTTCTTCAAGATCAACTCTGCCTCTGATAAAACGAACGCCGTTACTCCCCTTTTTGAGATCACCGAGGATTTCCATCTTTATAAGCTTGTTATCGTATTCGGCAATACCGGTCAGTTTTCTTAACGCAGGTGCACATATACATTGAAGATTAACAAGCGAAGAAGCGGGATTACCCGATAACCCCAACATAAACTTATCATCTTTGATTCCATATGCACAAGCCATTCCGGGTTTCATCTTCACACCCTTAACCAAAATCCCATAACCTTTTTGTTCCATCGCCTCCGGCACCAGATCATAATCTCCTGCCGAAACTCCTCCTGTGGAAATGATCACATCACAATTTTTTTCACCTTTAGTGATCAGATCGGTAATTTCCTCAATTGTATCTCCGGCATGTCCCAGATACACCGTATCAAATCCCAGCAGGGTAAGGGCAGCAGAGATAGTATGACTGTTGGAATTTCTGATTTTCCCATAAGGAAGCTCCTCTCCCGGATTTACGATCTCATCCCCTGTGGAAATAATACCGGCTAACGGTTTTTTGTATACTTTTATCGTATTTATTCCAAGTGAAGCGGCAGTTCCGAGCATTCCGATATCAATCTTTGTACCTGCTTTCGCAAGAACAGTTCCTTTTTTAATATCTTCACCCTCTGTAATAATATTTTCACCACTCTTATATATACTGCCGATCTTAACCTCTGAATCCGTAAAATCAGTATCTTCATACTTACATACGGCATCGGCTCCCACAGGTATCGGTGCCCCCGTCATAAGACGAATTGCAGTATTCTGTACCACTTCCATATCAGCAGCCTGACCGGCTTTTATACATTCAAGAACCTTAAACGTTACAGGATTATCCTTTGAGGCCTTTCCGGTATCGCAGGCCCGAAATGCATATCCGTCATACGGCGATTTTGAAAAAGACGGAACATTTTCTTTTGCTATAATGTCTTCCGCCAAAATCCTTCCGAACATTTCATCAATTCCCACGGTACAAATACCCACAGGTACAATATTATCAATAAGTATCTTAATTGCTTCTTTATAATCTGTCTTTTCCATATTTTCCTCTCTCTGCTGTTATAAAACCTTATCAACCGGCCGGCAGCACTTACTGCTGCACAGCTTCTCATAGGTTTCCTTTATTAATCGCCCGGTTGCAAGATCCTCCGAAAAAGCAGTTGCACTGCCTGCTGCCGCTCCCATTCTCAAAGCCTTACGATAATCACCGGTTTGTATATAACCGGCAAGAAAACCGGCCACCATGGAATCACCGGCGCCGACAGAATTCTTTACCCTCCCCTTAGGAGTACCCTCACATAATATTTCTCCCTTCTCTGTCACCAGCATGGAGCCTTCAGCCGCCATTGATACAAGAACATTTACAGCTCCCATTTCCTGCAGCTTATAAGCACCTTCCTTAAGCTCTTCTTCATTTCTTAATTTCCTTCCCAATATTTCTTCAAGCTCCCATCTGTTGGGTTTTATCAGAAACGGATGATATTTAAGTACATTCTTAAGCAATTCCCCGGAAGCATCCACCACAGACATTACTCCTCTGTCCTTAAGCCTTTTAAGTATTATCTCATACACATCCGCCGGAAGGGAATTCGGAATGCTTCCCGCAAGAACAAGAATATCTCCTGAGGTTAATTTATCCAGCTTCTTAAGAAGTTCGTTCATCTCATCCCCGGATATATAAGGACCCTGTGCATTTATCTCGGTTTCTTCTCCGGATTTGATCTTCACATTTATCCTGGAAATGCCTTCTTTAAGTATGATAAAATCAGCTTTAATACCCTTTTTCCGGACACTTTCCACTATTGCCTCACCTGTAAAACCTGCTGCAAATCCAAGGGCTGTATTATCTATATCAAGATTCTTAAGCACCGTAGAAACATTGATCCCTTTACCTCCGAAATAGCAGTCCTCCGAAACACTTCTGTTAGTCCTTCCGTAAGCAACCGGTTCCTTCATTCGTACTATATAGTCAATTGCAGGATTAAAGGTTACTGTATATATCATCAGATACCTCCTTCGAAATCTTTCCCTCGTCCGTCTTTTTCCCTATAACGGCAGCTGCCACACGTATATATTTAATAATATCCCCATCATACTCCGTATATCTTCACAGGCTTTTTATTAATATAAAGAGTCCTATGGCCATAAATACCCCTATCACAATGATCACAACCCCGGATAACCGGATATAGGAATCCGAAGCCTTACACATCTTACCGTATTTATCCCATTCGGGAAACCTTCTGTTAAGATCACGAACCGCTCCTGGATTTATAATATACCATATACCTCCGGCAATTATCGCAAACAATAATATTATCAATACCCCAATCATAACCTTGTCCATACTAATATCCCTCATTCTCCATAATATCCTGCCGCAAAATTATTAAACACATAAAAATCAGGATCGTTTTGATCGCTTCAATTACTGATCCTGCACTGTTATTTTTTCATTGATCCGTATCATAAACAACTGTACATACACAAAAACCAGAATAATACCCGCTGTAAGATAACCGTTAATACCCACCGTAAGTATCATTATTACCGCAAATAATATAAACCCCACCAGAAGTAAGGGGAAAAAACGTTTTCTTGCGACATAGGATCGTATTGACCAGTTCTCGGTCATTGCAAGACCGATATAATAAACCAAAAGGGAAATAACCATCATCACAACCTTAGGCAGACTTCTGACCTCACTGTCCCTCATAAATTCAAGTGCGGTAGTAATACAGGAAAGTGCAATAATAATAAATACATGCAATATCATATACAGTCCGCACCGGCGCATACCGCTTTTGTATATTAAATGATCATAAATATAACCGTAACTAAAAAACAATCCCGCAACTATCAATACCGAAGTGACCGCAAAATAAACCGTTTCAAAAGTGAAACCTGCCGTAAAATATTCTGCGATGATCAACAGCATATCACCAAACGTAAAGATCACATAAAGCATTACTCTTTCCGTTAAATGAGAAAAATCCGTTGGCATCTTTGTTATAAACGGCAGAGCTGCCAGACCAATAAGAAAACCCCAGGGACCCAAAGTATTTTGTGTCATCAGATAAACAGGTATCGAACCCGCTATATACAACGCTTGTAACAGTAACAGAACAGCATTGGAAAGAATATGTTTTCTCCATTCCGGATTTTCCCGTGTACGAAGCTGCAACAGATAATGTACCGACAGATTCAACAGAATCATACACCAGGCACCCATGTAAACAGGATAATTAATATCCCAGCCGTGAATGGTATTGGCTCCCATAAAATACAGCAAAATCATATTTATCAGTATCATTACCTTATCCCGGACACTGTTTTCCCCAAACCAGTTCATATACAGTGTGGTAAAAAACCATATCTGCAAAATGATCATAGAACTTACTATATAGTTAAGAAATGTCTCTCCGGTAATAAACCCCGCCTCCACACGATCCAGAAGCGAAGAACTTCTTCCGATCAGATATACAAAAATAAGATCATAGATCAGTTCAATATATTCCACCTTCTTTCCTGAATCAGCTGCCATAACCATAATTCCTCCAAAACCCTATGATACGGAATAATTAAGCCTGCCTTTGCCATATTTCCGTCATATGATCTTATGTATCCATTTTCCGCTTAAAAATCTTATTGTAAAAATAATACCCCTGATGCCCCAATCGCTGAACATTCCTATCCATACACCCATAGGACCCATTCCCACTACTCTGATAAGGTATGTTGCCAGGGATACCCTGCATAACCACATAGTCAAAGTTGCGATCAGCATTGAGAATTTAACATCTCCCGCTGCTCTTAAGCCGTATGCCGTTATAAAAGACGGTGCCCATAATACAGGTTTAACTATGGTTATCCAGCCAAGCATATATATACAAAGCTTTGCACTGTCCTTTTCCATTCCCGCAAGTCCCACAACCGGTCTTGCTATTGCGTAAGTAAAAAGACAGCTTGCCAGGATCACCGCATATCCCCAGCCCAACATCTTTTTTACATAATACTTTGCTTCATCTTTTCTGCCGGCTCCCAGGCATTGTCCGACTATGGTCATAAGACCTATGCCGACACCGCAGCCTGCAACACCATTAACATTCTCGAAGATATTTGTCATTGCCTGCGCCGCGATAGCTGTAGTACCAAGAAGCGATACCGAAGATTGAATGGCCAGCTTACCAAACTGAAACATTGAATTCTCGATTCCGTTAGGTATGCCCATTGCAAGTATTTTTTTTATCTTATAAAAATCAGGTTTAAGCTTATGATAGCTTCTGATGGATATATCCCGATCTTCCCTGCGCAATAAAACCAGTAAAACCAACGCAGAAAACACTCTGGAGATCAATGTTGCCAGAGCTGCCCCAAATACTCCCATATTGAGCACAAAAATAAATAAAGCATTTAAACCCACATTAACAAGGTTTGACACTATGGCAACGTTCATGGGAAGCCGGGTATTTGACTGAGCTCTGAATATAGCACCTCCGGCTGCAGACAGAGCTATTCCCGGATAGGACAGGATCGATAACAGGAAATAAATGCCGGCTGCGTACATTACTTCATCATCCACTTCACCAAAAACCCCCGCCAGGATCTGATTTCTGAATCCCAGGCAGATCGTCATTATGATAAGAGATAATGCCATTGCAACCAAAATCAGCTGCCCTGCAGATTCCGTAGCTCTTTTTTTATCCCTCTGTCCTATATAAGTCGAACATATAATAACTCCGCCGGTAGCAAGGGCGGCAAATGCCTGGACCAGAAGATTATTTATGGAATCTACCAGCGAAACTCCTGAAAGAGCAGCCGCACCGACATTACTTACCATCATGGAATCAGCCATTCCCATAAGGGAATTTAGAAACTGTTCTGCCATGACAGGGATCAACAGCAAAATAAGTTTCCTGTTACTAAACATATGATCATCTTTAATAAGTGTATTACTCATCTTATATACCAACCTTAAGATCAAACCGGAATTCCCATTAAAACAGGATCACCGGCTGTTAAATTATCACCTGAACCAGCACCATATAGAACAAGGTACCTGTAAGTATGCTGACCAATGAATTTCGTTTAAAAACCTGCATACCGGCGACAGTGATAATACCCAGCAATTCAGGTATACCAAACGAAGGTTTTAAAGGTGTTATATCTTTAAGACAATAGACCACCAGCATCCCTATGATCGCGAAAGGCAATACCCTTCCAAGATATGACACATATTTAGGCGTTTGTTTTCTGAATATAAGAAAGGGTAAGAATCTAAGCAGGATAGTTACTGCCGACATTACCGCTATCAAAATCACGGATTTCATGACCCTTTTTCCTCCCGATCACTTAATAACGTCAATACCAGCGTAATCAAGAGCATTGACGGTATAAGAAAATTCTCCCTTCCAAATACTACCAGACTTAAAAGCGTACATATTACGCCTGTAAGCGCCGGAATATGATTCCCGGTTGTAAGCCACTGTTCCGTGAACGAAGCAACAAACAAGGCAGTCATGGAGAACTCTATTCCTTTAGTGGAAAAAGGCAGTATTACTCCCAGTAAACTTCCCATAATGCTCCCTGCTATCCAATAACAGTGGTTAAATAATGACACCATAAATCTGTATAATCTTGGATCCGATCCATCCGGATATTTCCCGTCACACAAAAGAGAGTAAGTCTCATCTGTAAGAGCAAAGATCATATACGGCTTATATTTCCCGGCATCCTTATATTTATCGATCATGGAAATACTGTAAAATAAATGCCTGGCATTTACCATGATCGTTGTAATGGCTGTAGATAACACAGACGCTCCGCCGGTAAGTAATCCAACCCCTACGTATTGCATGGAACCCGCATAGATAAATGCACTCATGGAAGCTGTCCAAAGTACACCGTATCCTGCCTTCCTCATTAAAATACCGAAACCTATACCCAGGACCACATAGCCTGCCAAAACAGGAACAGATTTATAAAATGCCTGACCGATCGTATAACGATACCTGTGCATTTAAATCTTCTCCTTCCTTAATAAATTTTCTCTACCTTAACATTTTTTCTTTACTATTTTCGTCCATTAGGATTATAACACGACTTCAAAGTAAACAAAATGCAATATAAAACATAACGAAAAATAAGAAGTTCAAAAACGCTTCTTATAATAAAATGATAAAAACATAAATTATGGGGGTATGCCATGAACAAAAAATTAAAGGTTCTGATGCTTAACGGAAGTCCGAGAGAAAACGGAAATATCGCTTTCGCATTCCATGAAATGGAACAGATTTTTGATGAAAATAATGTTGAATATGAAAATATACTGCTCGGCCGCAATGATATAAGAGGATGTATAGCCTGTGAAACCTGCCGAAGAATCAATAAATGTGTATTTAACGATATCGTAAACGAACTTGCCGAAAAATTCAAAGCCGCCGACGGTCTGGTGATCGGATCACCTGTATACTACGGTTCTGCCAACGGAACACTTATGTCCGCTCTTCAAAGACTCTTCTACAGTACCGATTTTGATAAAAGCCTTAAAGTCGGAGCAAGTATTGTAAGTGCAAGGCGCTCCGGATGTACCGCAACCTTTGATGAACTAAATAAATTCTTTACCCTTTCAAATATGCCTGTGGCAAGCAGTCAGTATTGGAATAACTTCTACGGCCAAAACCCGAAAAACGGCAAAGTTGATGAGGAAGGCAGACAGGTAATGCGTGTACTTGCCGCAAATATGGTCTTCTTAATGAAAAGTATCCTTCTGGGAAAAGAGCAATCCGCTCTTCCAAAAACCGAAGAGCGGATATGGACCAATTTTACTTCCTGAAAAATTAAGAACCGGGGATACCAATTCCTTTATTTTTCTACTTCAAAAATTTCCTTCCCAGGAATATTACAACGCAGGCACCTACAACCGATGTTATGATACTTCCGATAATATTTGAAACCTGAAATCCGATAAGACTGAACAAGAAGCTTCCCACAAACCCACCTATAAGGCCAAGGATTATGTTCTTAATAAGTCCTCCTTTACTGCCCATAATATATCCTGCTATACACCCTGATATTGCTCCTACGATTATTCCTGCTATAATTCCCATAACGTTCCTCCTATAACAATATATTTAATATAATTATTAGCTAACTGTAACATTTCCTGATCTTTCATGCTTTCAGCAATACTCTGAGTTCATCCTT
Source organism: Lachnospiraceae bacterium (assembly GCA_024693925.1). Classification (GTDB taxonomy): domain Bacteria; phylum Bacillota; class Clostridia; order Lachnospirales; family Lachnospiraceae; genus UBA2868. Next base: position 24,673 of record JAILKH010000089.1, read on the forward strand.
ATCCATCTTCGGAAGTACAGTCAGGATATGATTTATGATCCTCTCCAATGACTCTTCCGGGCTCCTCTTATAAGCCGATCTGCATAATTTATCACCCCAGTAATTCTCAGCAATATCGTATCGGCAATTACCCCATCCGTATTCATCACCGTTTTTTCGTTTACTGTATTCATAATTCACCGGAACAACATAAGTCTCCATCTGAAGTCTGGTAATAACCGTTTCAAAGCCCTTGTTGCCACCTTTCTTATAATTGAGACTGTCCTTAATATCTCTCGTAAGCACAGCCCCTGTTTCATAGATATGATCCACAACTCCTTTATCTTTATAAGATGCAAGACCATCCTCATATCTTGCATCAAAATCATATCCGTCCCGACGGTAGTTACAAAAATCCGGCCAAAGCTTAAGGCTCATAAATCCTGCTTTCTTCTCAAAAAACTTTCCATAGACAAGTTCCTTATTCCTAAGCACCTGCCCCTTCCAGTCCCAGGCATCCCAATGAACCTTTCCGCTCCATCTTCCCTGATACCATGCCTCATATGAAATATTTTCTTCAAGAGAAAAACCCTGTATCCTTCCGGAAAAAAACGGCAGAAATCCTATCTCATTCACCAATTCCACCAGATTCTCCCTGGTTCTTATTTCCTCTGTCATTTTCCGATATTTATATCCTCCGATATTAATTACCTATTACACCCTATATTCTATATTTATCCGTTTACACTATTTTGGATAATAATTTACCACCAGTTCCTGAGGCTCCACGTGACAGGTAAGAAACAGTATCTTAACTCCGGATTTTTTTGCCTCGTCCATGGCTACACCAAATTCAGGATGAGTTCCAACATTAGGTCGGACTTCAGTCACACCGTCCATCTGTATTACAAAGGCAAGTATGGTTTGATATCCTGCTTTCTTTGCCTTGATCAATTCCCTAATATGCTTTACACCTCGTTCTGTCGGTGCATCAGGGAAATATCCGATTCCGTTTATCTCCAGAGTACAACCCTTTACCTCCATAAGGAACTTCTCTTTACCTCGTTCCATGTAGAAATCAATACGTGAATTACCATATGTATATTCCGGTATCACTCTATCATAATCACAAGTTTCCAACCACTCCCTTACCACTTTGTTCGGAGCCTGGCTGTCTATATTAAAAAGTATACCGTTTTCCTTCCGAACCACCACAAGATCATACCTTGTCTTCCGGTTTGGTGTACCCGGAGCAGTCAGCCACACTTCACATCCCGGTACCAACAGTTCCTTACATCTGCCGGTATTCTTCACATGCACCGTCTCTTTATGTCCTTTAATATCCACATCTGCGATAAAACGATTGGGACGATCAATAAATATGCCCCTGATTATATTTTCATACTTCATTATACACTTCCCTGATCACACACAATACTTAGCTTGATTATTCTACCTATAAGTTTGAGATATTCTTTGTCCTTAAATTGTATAACAGTATGTCCCGGTGAAAAATAAAACAGTTTTCCTTTACCGAATTCCTTCTTCCACCCGGCTGGGTAATCGTTTTGGCGATATATATATTTAAAAAGCAGTTCTTTATTGTCTTCAGACATTTTAAATTGATAAGGTTCTTCAACCATGGACATACGTATCATTTCCGGTTTTTGTCTGTTTATCATCCATCATAATTAAGCATAATTCCTCTTTCCTGTATTTATTATGATATTTTAGCCGAATTCACGGATAAATTTATTTTATCATACTTATAATAAGTTTAAAGAGTATAATAAAACAACATATATGCTTAGCGGGATGAATATCCGTGGCTGAATTTTATAAACAGTCTATCATATTAATCCCAGCATATTTAAAAATCCCATATCCTCATTCTCAGGGTCAAGATTATACACTGCGATATGATTCCTGTCCTCACACCTGTTTACAAATGATGGATACAAAAACCCCCAGGTCGGTATACCGGCTTCATAATCACCCGTAACAGAACATATGGCACATATGATAAAATCATACACCGATTCAGATCCTTCCAGCCATTCTTTATCCTTACCCTTCACCGGGATATCATAAACCCCATGAAAAATAAATATTCCGTAATCGCCCACAGCAGAATAGCTGTCACCTATAAGTTCATACAAATTCTCAAGCAGTGCATCATTCTTAAGTCCCGAATCCTTTATCGCCCACAGCATCCTTGCCATCTGCACGGACCGATCACTGTCAGCCGGGAACTCGTACGACTTTAACCGGACTTTTGTCTCCGAAAAAGGTATCGCCTTTGCAATTTTGAGATTGTCAGCTTTTTCCTTATCCGTAAGCTTAAGAAAATGTATGTTAAAGGATCCATCTTCAATACCGTCTTCATCCCTGTAACTTCCTGCCACCCTGTCAAAACAGGTTCTTGATGGAGTCATCCTTCTTGTAAGTTCCAGCATATCCTCCCTGGAAAGCATCCCGTATCCGTTCATTATCCGTTCCACCCTTACTTCAGATTTTTAAGCCTGTTTATCAATAGATTATAATCTCTGATCCATATCCGTAATTTTCAAATTGAAAACAACCTGAAATTAAAAGCACCCCTTTCAACATATAATATCATATCTTAAAAGGAGTGCTGTATATAATTAATTATGATCCGGTAAATCTAAACTCCGTCATTCTATCATACCCTTGGATATCTGACTGATAGTTTCCGCCATTGCGCTCAATTCCTCAATATTGGCATTGATCTCCTCCATCGCTGCACCCTGGGACGAAATATTTTCATTTATTCCGACTGTTTTTTCCACCATGCTGTTGATCGTTTCCGACATATTATTAAGCGTCGTTGTGATCTCTTCACTGGTTTTTGTGGAAGTTACTGCCAGTCTTCCGACTTCTTCCGCCACAACCGCAAATCCTCTTCCCGCATCTCCGGCTCTGGCAGCCTCTATAGACGCATTTAACGACAGAAGGTTAGTCTGAGAAGCTATATCCTGAATGATATCAATTATCTTAAGCGAAGCCTCTACCGACTCGTTTATTATATCGGTTGATTTAACAATTTCAGCCTGCTTATCAGCTACACCGGTCATATCCTTAGTAGCCTGGTCAACGGTTTTGGTCATTTCCGAAAGAGCCTGTGTAAGATTATTTACACTTTCTCTCATCTCTTTCTCAATCTCTTTATTCCTCTTGGAATCCGTTATATCAAGTATTGAGCCGGCTACAACTATGGGCGTACCGTCACTCTCTCTAACGGTGGTACCGATAGCCTTAAACCACCTGTAAACACCATCCTTGCGCATAAGCCTGTATTCCAGATTATAAGGTGTATTGCCGGAATAATCACTGACGTGATTGGTAAATGCATCCAATGCTGCCTGCTTATCCTCCGGATGAAGCTTGTCACTCCAGGAATTAAGCACATTAGGAAAATCTCTCTCATCCTGATATCCCAGAAGGTGCCTAAACTGCTGGCTCCACCAGAAGGGATTATTGGGATTGGAAGGATCCCTGCCGATCACGTTCATACTCCAACTGCCCTCGGACAGAGTACTGTCAATTGCATCATGGCGCTGGGTTTCCACCTCCAGCTGCTGCGACTTCTCCATTTGATCGGTTATATCAATAAAGATTCCGATAAATATGGTAGGCATACCTCTGCTATCCCTTGAGAGATTACCTGCCGCACGATACCATTTATACTCACCAGACTTAGTCTCTAACCGATAATTTACGTCATACTTCTTTCTATTGGTCCTATCAGACAAAGTAGCATTAAACTCTGACAAAACCATATCTTTGTCCTCCGGATGCAGCCGGCTTGTCCAGGCCTCTAATGTATCGGGAAAATCCGACCTGTCCTTAAAACCTATCATCCTTCGAAACTCATCACTCCAGTCGACTTTGTTTATCTCACCGCTGGTCTGGTCAAAATACATCTCCCACATACCTGACTTTATTATTTCATTGACCATGCGAAGTTTTTCGGTCTCTCCTTTGGCATATTCCATTATCCCGGCAGCCTTATCATTTATCTGCCGAATAACCTCTCTGCTTTTTTCCGAAATAACTTCTTTACTGCTAATCAGATCCCCCCCATTTAGGACATTGTCAACACTACCGCTTTCTATAGCGGCTAACAGGGGATCATTGGTTGTTTCTTTCTTGAATAACATCGTGAACCTCCTTTATCTGTTTTACAAAAACAGTCCTAAAAAATAATGCTATAGTCACATATTACAATTATATGTCATATAAATCAATGAAAATATTATTGATGACTCTCCCCCGGAACGATATCATTTTAATCTTCCTTCTGTATTCACTATCATTCTATATTTTTCTAAGCATCTATCATTGCAGATACCAAGGTAGCAGCCGCTCCGACATAATCATTACACATATTACGCTGTGCTCCTCTAAGCTCTGCACACTTCAAAGAACCAAAGCGTTGAATAAATTCTTTATCAAAATCATCTACCGTCTCCTGTGCTTTCCCCATTTCCCGTAAAATCTTTTCCGCTGCCAGAACTGTCCCGCATTTTCCCCCTTCCGATCTTGGCATAGGCGGTGTTGTTTTATTTGTATTGATTTCAGTTAAGGCATTGTAAACCGCAGCAGCACAATTCATTCCATTCCTGTGGTTACTTCTTGCAATTTTTTCATAATTCATTTTTATATCCTTTCATAAAAAAAAACATGATCAGCAAAAATATCTCTTTCCATTATACCAGCTAATACATAAATAATATATTAATATTTATCCTGTTTTTATTTTCCGATAAACAAAAATTTAATTAGTGATTATATAAATGATATGGTAGAATTACATATGTGCCATCAAAATTTGACAGTAATCCACAACAAATAAGAAACTTCTGTAAAATTGTTGTATAATTAATAAAGTTATTTAAACATATAAAGGAGAAAGTAAGCTATGAAAAAGAGAGTTTTGACAGGTCTTCTTGCCTGCGCAGCTGTTCTTCTACTGACAGCCTGCGGTTCAGCATCCAAACCTGCTGCCGGTCAGGCAAAGGAGGGCACATCAGACAAAGTATGGATAATTGCAACGGATACATCTTTTAAACCCTTTGAATATACAGATGGCAATGGTAACTTTGTCGGTATCGATATGGATATTCTTGAAGCAGTTGCCAAAGATCAGGGCTTTAAATACGAAGTTAAGGTTCTGGGATGGGATGCATCGATTGCAGCCTGTCAGGCCGGACAGGCCAACGGTATGATCGCAGGTGCTTCGATAACAAATGAAAGAAAAAAATCGGGATGGATCTTCTCAGACGGATATTATGATGCCAATCAATCGATGGCTGTTAAGGATTCCTCTGACATTACAGGATTTGACGGACTTTCAGGTAAGTCGGTTGCAGTTAAGACAGGTACAATGAGTGCAACTTATGCTGAGAGCCTTTCGGGAAATTACGGATTCAAAATAACTTACTTTGAAGACTCACCCACAATGTATCAGGCTGTAGTTGGCGGTCAGGTTGCTGCCTGCTTTGACGATACACCGATCATGGCTTCCAATATCAAGGATACCGGTATTGCAATGAAAATACTTGACGGTACCGGCAACGAACCTGCTTCTTATGGTCTTGCAATATTCAATCCGGCTGATCAGGAACTTATTGATATGTTTAATACGGGACTTGCAAACATTAAGTCAAACGGCAAATACGACGAGATTATTGCCAAATACTTAGGCGAATAAAGCTCATCAGGACCGGGAAACCGATCCTTATATTTTAGAGAGGTGATCAACTATGGTTAAAATCATTACGGTCTATGGAGGAATGCTGCTTACAGCCATGGGCAGAACTCTGCTTCTGGCTCTTCTGGGACTGTTTTTTGCCTGCATATTGGGTATTGTATTCGGAATAATGGGAGTAGTTAAGAACAAAATCTTAAATATTATTTCCCAGATATTTGTGGATGTTATCAGAGGCGTACCGATGATCGTACTGGCATTTTTCATTTACTTTGGAATTCCATACTTATTTAATACGATAATCGGCGGTTATTCCTTTACCTTTTCGGCTCTTCAGGCAGGTACCATTTGTCTGGCCCTTAACTGTGGAGCCTATATGACCGAGATCATCAGAGCCGGAATTCTTTCCGTTGATGAAGGCCAGATGGAAGCTGCAAGATCTTTGGGACTGACTTATGGTATGGCAATGCGCAAAGTAGTACTTCCCCAAGCCATAAAAACGATGATCCCTACATTTATCAATCAGTTCATAATTACCCTTAAAGATACATCTATCCTGTCAGTTATAGGTTTCCCCGAACTGGTTAATACTGCCAAAAATGTTCAGGCCAATACGTTTATGTCTTTTCAGACCTGGGCAATCGTCGGAATTATGTATCTCATAGTGATCACAATACTTTCACGCAGTGCAAAGGTTTTGGAAAGGAGGCTCAACGTTGGCAGATAACAGGGAAATAAAGGTAAGCGTCAAAAATCTGAAAAAGGACTTTGGAGACCTTCAGGTTCTTAAAGACATAAATACAGATATATATAAGGGTGAAGTAGTCTGCATAATAGGACCATCCGGCTCCGGTAAGTCTACTTTTTTAAGGTGTCTGAATAAACTTGAAGAAGTGTCCGGCGGACAGGTGATCATAGACGGCCACGACATTGTTGATAAGAATACAAATATTAACAAGGTCAGAGAGAATATCGGAATGGTGTTCCAGCACTTCAATCTGTTTAATAACCTCAATATTATGGATAATCTTACACTTGCTCCCGTTCAGCTCAAAAAATGTTCAAAAGAAGAAGCTGTGGAACGGGGCCAAAATATGCTGAAAAAGGTTGGACTTGAGGACAAGGCGGGAAATTATCCAAACCAATTATCCGGCGGGCAGAAACAGCGAGTTGCCATTGCCAGAGCACTTTGCATGCAACCTGATATCATGCTTTTTGATGAACCTACATCTGCTCTTGATCCCGAGATGGTCGGAGAGGTTCTTCAGGTTATGAAGGATCTTGCCAATGAAGGTATGACCATGGTAATCGTTACTCATGAGATGGGCTTTGCAAGAGAGGTTGCGGATCGGGTAATCTTCATGGATGGCGGCTTCATTGTGGAAGAAGGCACTCCGCAGGAAGTACTGTTAAATCCCAAGGCGCAAAGAACAATAGACTTCCTAAATAAAGTGCTATAACTGTTTATGCAATTATAACCTGCCGGCTTGCTTTTATTCCATCAATAATACTATAATCAATAGTTAAAAATGTCAGAATAATAAATTACAGATAAGCAGGTTTTTAAGAAAAACATGAAAATCAAAAATTTCAGAACAGAATTATTATATTATATTTCTTCATTTTTAATACCTCTTCTGATCATGACCTTTTCCGGTGCGATAATCGGAATCGCACCGTTTGGTGATAACTCTTTTTTAGTCAGCGATATAAATGCCCAGTTTGCCGCATTCTATACCCATTTTAAGCATATTATTCTTTCGGATGAATCATTCCTGTTCAGTTTATCCAAAACCCTTGGTGGAGATATGGCCGGATTCTCAGGATATTACCTTCATAATCCGTTTGCCCTGATCCTGTTACTCTTTCCCGATGAAAAAATACTATTCAAGGCCAATAAGGCATCCGATCCTGATAGTCGTCCTCGGTAAATATATAACTCACCACTTATACTTCCTGAACTCTCCGGGCTGCAGGATAATATCCGCAGTCCTGTATTTATGTTCCTCGAAATCTTCCCATAAGATGTGTTCCTCTGTTTTGACATTTTCCTGTTTCATAACATCCTTAAGCACATTTACATCCTTATCCGTACATAGTTTTACATGTGCAGGTCTTATATCTCCCTTAACATAGCGATATAATATCATGCTCCCGTCCTCATATGTAAACATTGAAAAATCCTTACCCGATGCATATGTTCCAATATTTAATATTCTTTTCAAAACATCTGCGGCAGATCTTGGAATCCTGTAAATATCCGAATAATTATCGGGAATCGAAACTATGTATAACCTGCCCTTACCGTATGCACTTCTTAAAATTAGAGGCGTGTGATAATCCGCATCACCACCATTTAATAAAGACCAGGATGCATTGTTACCATGCACTGTCTCAGGGAACAGGATCGGCTTAACGCCATCAATATAACCGGCATCATCCCCGGTTATATGGTATCTTGTAACCGCAAGTTTACGTGTGCTGACACAGGCTTCGGTAAGACCGTATTCCCTTAACTTATCCCCGGCCTTTAAAAGGAAACCCGTTGTAATTACAGCATCTCCTCCTCCTTTTACGTAATCCCTGAGTCTCTCGGCTATAAACTCATCTTCTGCAGCACTCTGTGTAAGAAGAATGATTTTCTTATCATTGGGAAATACCGGTGTTGTTTCAATGGGAATTCCGATCATTCCAAAACGCATCTCAAGATGATTCTCACCGCTTGAACCGTAAGGAATATAGGTGGGTACTCCCACAGGCTTTCCCGTATCATTAAGCATCCTGTCTATCTTGGTAAGCTGTATACCCATCCCCGCAACAAAATGATTATCAATAAGATCGCTCCATTGGAAATGCATTAATTCCTTAGCACCTGCAAATGCCGTAAGATAGGCCTGCTCAAGATATCTGTCCGCCGACCAGCACTGATAGGTATCATACCATCCGCCACCGTTTTTATCAGGCCATGCATTATCAATATACCTTACAAGAACATAGCTTAAATATTCGGGAAGATGCTGGTCCGCATACCTCGGACTCCTTGTCTCGGTACCTATATAGGTTGCGTCAAATATCGCCTGTTCATCATCAGGCAGATATCCTGTAAAATGATATGATTCTCTCCAATTCGGATATTTTATTACCATCCTGATCTTTGGATTAACAGCCTTTGCGGGTCCCACAATAAGGTTCTTTGAAACATCCTTCATAAGTTCCCTTCGAAAAGTCGCCCAGTCCCTGTCTCCCCTTTCCTTTAAACAGCGTTCGCAGGTACAGTTGGTAAAATAAAAATCATCCAGGATAACTTCATCAAACAGACCTGCAGTATATTCGGCTATACTCTTTATTTTATTCCTCATAGCAGGATCAGTGTAACAGAATGTTTCGAATATCCTGCGCTTTCCGCCCTCGGCACCGTCAAAATCAGGGATTGTAGTTGTAATACCCCCGGATACAATAACACCCTTATTTTCAAGATAATTCTTCACCATAAGAAGCTGATCTTTATCAACATCAAGCTCTCCCCTGTGGGTCTCAAGATAAACCTTATCAAGCCCTATATACTTTTCAATAAAGTTATAGTCATATTCAAGCTTTTCTTTTGTAAATGAAGCCGCAACACCCGCCGGTATATATACTACCGTTTTAAAATTTTTATAATGCATATAAATACCCTCCCTGATCAACTCATTTCAATTGATCTGTAATCCCTCCAAATTTCCTATAATAATTTCGCCTTCTTCCCTTTCATTCAGAGGTTTTAGTCCTCTTCCCAAGAAGCAGAAAAATGATCATCAACAGCTCGATCCCCGCTATTGCAGAAAATAAAATCACCTTACGGTCTTGCCCGGAAAGCTGCTGTTTATCCATAGTGACATCAGACTTTTGAACACTATCGAAAGTATCTGTCATCGAAAACTGTATTTTTTGCTCGTCGTTTGCCAAATCATTCTGATTATACATTTGCGTATAAAAAAGATGTTGAAACAGCTTCTGCGCTTTATGATACTGTTCCTCTGCAACAGAAGCAGAAAAATCCGTCACAAACTTCTCACCCTGTTCCTTAGATATGTAGTACTCTTTTTCGATCATTGGAACGGTTTTCTTAACAGCGGATAACATCTGCTTTTCCTGCTCCAGATTATAATCTTTAACACCCTTGCTTAAGAATTCACGGTCTGTCTGGGCAATCGCACATATTGACTTGCATATATAATAATAGCTGTCGTTGATGGCCATACTCTCATCCGAATCGATTTTATACTTTTCATAAGTATCCGTGATACCCGAAAAAGCCGGAACAAAAACCGCATGTTCCGCACCCCCCATGCACAGCCATTGCAGATGACAGCAATCTTCCGGAAGCTCTTCAAATGTATGTATAATATGCACATTACTTTGTCTTGTTACACCAATAGGCCTATTATTTTCATTACCGGGTTCTGACATATCATATTCCGTACCCTCATATCTGTCACCATAAAGTTGCATAATAACAATAACCGATACTTTACTGTCCGGCGTAAAAAGCAAAGGATAAAATTCATTATCACTGTAGGCACCAACGGATGAAGCTGCAAACAACTGATGTCCTCTATAAGTACGCAGATTGGAATAAGCCGATCTCGGTCCCGGATCTATGGACTGTACCAGATTATAACGCCCCATGTTATCTTTCACCGGATTCTTAAGGCCATCCAGGCAGGCCTTCAGATTCTCTGAAAACAAAAATCCCTTTTTTCCCCCAGGGTCAACCCAATCGATCATAATCTGATTTCCGAAAACCGCCATTTTATCATCCGGCAGCTTCATAGCCGCATAAGTTGTGCCCCCGTATATTTCCATGATCCAGCAATCATCCCTGTCCGAAAATAATATGGTATTACATTCTTCCGACCCGTATTGATCAACGTAATCCGCCAACAGTTCAACCGCATTCCTCGCCGAAACCGCTTGACATGCTATCATACCCGGAATTATCTGTTGCAGGATGAACGAAAAACATTTTGTTACTAACCCCTGATGACATATCCTCTGATCTGGCGATTATTGCCGTCCCTTCCTCACAAAGATCCTTACCCACATAAACACCGGTACATTTTTCCGGCACCGTTACCTGTTTACCGGACTCAGCCGCTTTAATGCTCTGACAAAGGATAAATGATACAAACATCGAAAGAAAAAATTCTGAATAAAATTTTTGGATTTAATGATAACCACCCCGCTTTCAACAGAAGAAGTCTTCCCGGAAAACCTCAGAAGACTTCTAAATATTACATTTGTTAACCATCCATCAAAATCCCTCAATTATTCTTCTTTTTACGTAATGGAGCATATGGGACTTGAACCCACGACCTCCACACTGCCGGTGTGGCGCGCTCCCAACTGCGCTAATGCCCCTTTATCTACCCGCTACCTCATTGATCACCGCTCAGCCTACGCAATGAAAAAAAGTGTCATGGGTAATACGGCAACGCCGCACTCATCCTATGAACGGATAGATATAAAAATATTATAACATAAAATACTTCTTAAAACACTTTTCGTCGTATAAATGACAGACAATTTCAATAATATCTATTCATTTTTGCCATGGAAGCTAATGTAGGAATATGCATAGGACAAACATCCATGCAGGAAAAAGCTTTGGAGCAGGTTTTTCCAAAATGCTCTTCATACCCTTGAATAATCTCAGTTAATTTGGACTGATTTCTGGAGGAAACCAGATAGCAGTCATTTGCAAAAAGCGCACCAAAAAAATTATTTCCATTCACGTAATTGGGACATACCTCCAAACACAGCCCGCACTTTAGACATTTGGCAACTTCATATTGGTGTTCAAGTTCTTTTTCCCGTTTCTTAGGCTTTTTGTTCTCAACAGGTATATATTCCCCAATAAACATGTTTATCTTTTTCAAATTTTCATAAATGATCGATCTGTCCACAACAAGATCATAGATCACTGGAAATTTCTGCAAAGGACGAATTGTGATTTCTTTTCCCTTTAAATCTCTGATCATTGTCTCACAGGCCAGCGCCGGTATTCCATTAATAACCATTGCACATGATCCGCACATACCTTGAAGGCAGGAGCACTCCCATCTGATACGGCTTGTCTTTTTACCTGTATCATCAATTATGTCATCATTATAATTGATATGATCCAAAACACCTGCAATTGTCATATCTTTGTTCACATCTACATCAAAACCTTCCCAGTAAGGTTCCGTATTTGGCAAGGTCTGGCGCAATATTTTAATTTTCATAGCTATGCTCCTTATCCATGCGTATTTTAAACTGTCCCTCATCATTGGCAATTATGGTTGCAAAAGCAAAAGCATCATCAATATCCGGAAAATCACTGCGAAAATGCGCCCCCCTGCTCTCATTTCTATAAAGCGCACATAATAGCGTTGCCTTTGCCAATGTCAGTATCGCTTTCAACGAATAATTTGTATACATGGAAACACTGCTGTCAAAAGATAACCGGTCACATATCGACAAATAATAATCCAAATCTGACAAACCCTTCTTCATGGCTTCTTCATTCCTTACAATCCCCAGGTTCTGACCCATAGTGTCAGCAAGCATGTCACGGATGTACATAACCGGAAACTGACTTTTCGTATCCTTCATCTTCTTAAGTCCCAGATTCGCCTTAGCTTCTGTATCGGAAAAATCCACTGTTTCCTGTTCGAAATCTCTTGACTCTATTTCTTTTGCCGCCACCATTCCACTATACATAGCCGCCAAAAGAGAATTTCCGCCCAGACGATTGGCACCATGATAAATGGATGCACATTCCCCAACTGCAAACAGATTTCTGATATTGGTTTCATGATTAAGATGTACAGCCAAACCTCCCATAAAAAAATGAACCGAAGGTGCCACCGGAATCGACTCCCTGCTGATATCTATACCCCGGTATTTCATACACAGGTCACTCACCTCAGGAATACGATGCCGTATTTCCTTCTCTCCCATAAATGATATATCAAGGAATACTTCTTTCCCGGATTTAACAATTTTATCTATTTCCCGGCTTACAACATCACGTGTCATCAGATTACCTTTTGGTCCGTATATTTCTTCCATGAAATAGATCCTTTTACCATTTTCAACATAAAAAAGTCTTCCGCCTTCTCCCCGTACAGCTTCGGAAATAAGCATACGTTTTTGGCATGTTTCCAATGTTGTCGGATGATATTGTATAAATTCAAGATTCTTTAATTCGACCCCCTGTAAAAACAGCTGACCCGCAGCATATCCATCACACAGAGCAGATCCGGTTGTCTTTCCGAACAAAGAATTCTGTCCACCTGTTGCCATCACCAGAAAATCCGCGTATATTGCTTCGACTTTATCTGTTCTTTCATTGTAAACCAAAGCGCCATAACACTTTTCGCCTCTTATTAACGCAGAATGGAAAAAGGTCCAAAAGTGCCTTTCGATCATTCCTTTCACCTCAAATCTGCGTACTTCCATAACAAGAGCCGAAACAATCTGTTTTCCCGTTGATGCACCGCAAAAATATGTTCTTTTATAGGATTGACCTCCAAAAGCTCTTTTTACAAGCGAACCTTCACTGTCAACGGTAAAGACAGTTCCTATCTTCTCCAAATACTTTATAATTTCCTCAGCCTGCTGACATAGACCGGTTACAGCTTCCTTACCGGCAAGATAGTTCCCACCCTTAAGCGTATCCTCAATATGACAATTAACCGAATCACCCTGTTCAGGCTTGGAAAGAACACCGTTAATCCCTCCTGCGGCCATCACAGATTGTGATCGTTCCGAAGGATATGGAGCAATTAACTTCACCCTGACCCCCGCTTCAGCAAGTTTTACGGCACAACATAATCCCGAGATTCCTCCACCTGTAACAATAGCTTCTCTCATACACTCACCCTGTCAATTTAAAAACATACCGATCTGTGTCCTCAAAACGGAACAAACCGAAACAATATAGATAACCGCACATATAATATATATGATTCGATCAAGATTTTTCTGTGTTTCCACAGATGTAAGAATTCCCAAAGTTACAAGACCTTTGGTCAGAGAAATCGATACATGTATTAACACTGTTGCGAAAAAAAGCAGTTCAGACAAGAACAATAGTATTATAAAAAAAGTCATCTTTCTTTCTGAGCAGGCTTTCAAAAGCGAAAAAGTATTAATATGTAAGATCAGAAGCGGAAAAATCAAAGCAGCTGATACCCTTTGCAAAACTGTTTTCAGGTTATGCCTTGTGTATAAATCCATCCTTGTTCCGTCTGACTGCATAAACACAGTAAGCATACCGCATATCGCATGCAAACAAACCAGCACCATAAACGGAACAGCAAATACTATTTTAAGCAAAGGATTATAGTAATAAGCCAAATAAGCATAAACCGTGTAACCAATATGCAAAAACATGAATATAATAGATAAAAGCCCAAGAGCTGCATTGATTTTTTTCAATTTCAATATTTTTCCCCACAACCATATTAGTTCAGCAATCTTTACTGACACTTAGTATTATTCATAACTCCATTTATACTGTTCCAGATTAACCTTGCCCTCTTTGACTTCCACTCCTTCCGACTGAAGAAGCTTCTCCTGTTTCCATGCACCACCGAAAGCATACTCTCCGGCAAGTTCTCCTTTGGCATTCACCACACGATGGCAAGGGATCGTATATGGATCCGGATTCTTATGAAGCGCATTACCAACAGCTCTTGCCATCTTTCGATCTCCTGCGGCCTCTGCCACCTGAGCATATGTTGCAACACACCCCTTCGGAATCTTTTTTACAGCCTCATATATCCTCTTTGACGGGCTATCCGAGATAAGGTCATAGCTTTCCGCTATCATCACCTTAATATCATCCTCCGGAATACTTCCGTCTAAAATAATGGTATTCCAATGTTCTTTGTTCTGGTGGTATCCCGGAAGAACCGAATCATATATATCACGCCAAAAAAAAGCCTTATCCGGCTCCACCTTCACATTCAGATTGATGTAGCCATCCCGTTCATAAGTCCACAGAAACGCCTTTTTATTCTCTTTGTACCTGACAAGCTGCCAGTTTGTATCATGAAACGGAGCATCCTGATATGTATCCGGAAACGACAGTCCGTATGTAAGTGCCTCTTCTCTGGTTTTCATATCAATAAACCTCCCCATATATGAATGATTTTTGTCTTAAAGATAATGTCTGCTTTACTACTGCCTCTTTATATCGAAAGAAGACCATCCTTTTTTTGTTTCAATTTCAACTGTTATAACCTTACTTGCATTAACTGAAATCTCATAAATTCCATCAAGAGATCCAAACTGTACTTAATCAGATTTACCGTCCCTAATAAGATCTCTCTCGGAATCTCTTATCATCACTTCCGAAATCCTTAATATTTCTTCATCCTGCCATTCATCGGCGGAAGAGCGCCCGTCATCCTTATTGAGCTGATAAAATATATAATCGTGATCATTCTCATCTTCAACCTCATATTGATGCCGGATAATAGAATAATTGTCAATGATACTACCGTACTCCGTCAAATAAAAAGCAGCACACAGATTATCATCACTTTCGGGTCGAATCCGGACATTCAGGATTATCGGTATATCTTCATGTCCATTCTTGTGTTTGTAGCGATAAAATGATTCGTCAATAACGAAGCTCTCGCTATATTTTTCGTCCAGAGAAGAAAGGGCAAACTGCCGCATTTCCTCTTCCGAATGTAACATAACATCTTTACTGCATCCGACAGCCAGCATTCCGGCCAGCAAAACCACAGCCAAAACACCCGCTTTTCGCATAACGCCATTCTCATTTCCTGTCATCATTGTTACTCCCATAACCTTCTTTCATTTTCGACATTACCCGTCACAACTTAGATGTAATAACCCATTTTGAATATAAGGTTATTAAAATACCAACGAAAAAACACTCATACACAATATAAATCCAAATAATATAAATATAAATAACCACTTTATAAAGCCTTTAAACCACTTACTATGAATGCATGGTATCGTGATTTTGGTACTGTATTTTCTACTTCTCAACCCCCAAAAAGGTTTATCTATATAAAAAATTTCAATATTCTGTCCTTTATATTTATTCCGGTTTATGAGCCATTTTTTTTCCAAAACACATCCCTGCAGATCATTCAGTGTACGTGATTCGACAATTCTGCCGTCTTCGGTTTGCAGCCTTACGATGGGATATGCCACAACTATATGCGGTGGTATGTGAGCGCGATAATATCCGGATGTTCTGGAATACCACTCATAAAAATCTATGATCGTAGCTGTGCCGGAAGTTCCGAACAGTCTCAATTTTACAACTAAGTATAATTGCCGGGCGGAAACAGCTACTCCCAATATACCTACTGATATAAATAAAAATAATATAATAATATCTATAATATCCATTTCTCCTCGTTATTTAATACATCCATCTTCTATCATTTTATCGTATACCCCTTCCCCAGGGCATAATTACACCCTTTCAGTCCGGCACTTCATATATATTACAAGCCCGTCTTCCGACGGGCTTACAAATTCTATGGAGCATAGGGGGATCGAACCCCTGGCCTTCAGATTGCGAACCTGACGCTCTCCCAGCTGAGCTAATGCCCCTTTTCATTTTTATAATAATAACACAATTGCATTCAATACTCCGTCTTTATCTCATCTATCCCATATGCCTCCTTAAATTCTTTAAGATCCGCATCCTTTAACAACTAATCCCTCGGGCTGTTTCCCATCATTTATTTACCCTTTAACTTTTTAATTATACCACATTTTGAAATCAAAATATGATTTTTCTTATATAATCAATAAAATCTTAATAGTCACGACTCGTTCACAAGTTTTCCTGTCATATGTTCCGGGATCAATTCAAGGCAATTCACTCTGCAAAATGCATTCCTTAATTCTTTTTCAAGATATCCTTCATCATCCGTAAACTTCCCGGTGAGTAAGGTGCAGATTTCCCGTTTCTTATCCTCATCTTCCACTATGCGTATCCTGCCAAACACAACCACACTGTTGATGTTCAGTGCCCATTCACCATCTTTACGATATCCCCGGTCATAGACACAATAACTGACTTTATCACACTTTGTTATGGCATCTATTTTATGTCCTTCCTTAGCTCCATGAAAATATAAATGTCCATCACTCATATAAAGATGATCCATAGGAATCCCATAAGGATAACCGTCATC
The DNA here is from genome assembly GCA_024693925.1 of Lachnospiraceae bacterium. Taxonomy (GTDB): domain Bacteria; phylum Bacillota; class Clostridia; order Lachnospirales; family Lachnospiraceae; genus UBA2868. Next base: position 41,605 of record JAILKH010000089.1, read on the forward strand.
TCCGATCATTGACAATACTCCGCGTGGCTGCTCCTTCAAAATACGAACACACTCTTCTTCGCTGATCTGCTGTTTAAAACGTCTCATTTCCCTAAACATAATTTCAACTCCTCATTGACCTAATGATGATTACGCTACTCCCGATTCTTATTTAAACGCCTTCCCTAAACTCATTACAAATATTCTCACCCATCTTTTGGAAAAACGGGCACAACCATTTCTTGGAGAGACTCTCAGACTTCCCTCCGGGAAAAAGGTTTCATCATACGTACCCTTGCCAACTATTTCTCTGTTTTGAGGTACTTTCTCATTACGTTAAGTGAGTTAAAATAAGATGATTTGTACCCTGTAAAACATTTTACCTTTAGATCTTGCTCAGAACATTATCTATCTTATAATTTACTGGTCATCCTCTGTTCCAAGTCCAAAATACAATACCTCATTATATTTGGCGTTGGCACGCTCGCTTTCCTTCTTATCTCGCCATCTTGATATATCCGAACAGATGGCTAACATCTCATCCACGACAAGTTCAGCCTTCTTAGGTTTTATATTGTTAAGGTATGATGTCATCTGGTCCATGGCTTTGGCACTCGCCAAATTCTTTACAATCTGGTCTCCAAGTGCTTCAGGGAAACCAAGCCCTGTAAGGGCATCCATCATACGGTTCTTTGCTATAATCCAGGTCCTCTGCTCATTCATAGTTTTATATCCAACTGTAATCTCCGCCCGTTACGGCAAGGCTCAACAGAGCATCGTACTTCTCAACCTCCTCACCTTCAAGCATCTGCAAAAGCTTAGCTGCCTCGTTTGGGGTTGGCATCTCCTCGTCCGGTCCGATCTCCAGGTTTACATCCTCTCCACAATACGGACAAACCAAGGCAGATACTATCCTTATATCAAGAAACCGGGTTCCGCAATCAGCGCACTCATAAAACCCGCATCTTTCAGTTCCATCAGGTACGTAATACATCTTTTATCTCCTGTTCTTCAAAATAATACTTCCACATCAAAAAAGACTTTTTTATTATATCAGTCAAAGCAATATGAGTGCAAACCTATTCTGATTTGTACCTTAGCCGACTATTTATCTATCATTAAGGTAATTTTTCATTATGTTTAGTGAATTGAAATAAGGCAATTTGTACCTTAGTTAACCATTTATCTGTCACTAAGGTACTTTTTCATTATGTTTAGTGAATTGAAATAATATGATTTTTACCCTGAAAACCATTTTACTAACAATACGGGTACACATACGAATTAATATAATATTATGCAATTAAAATTCTGCAAAAGTTCCGTCTCCGACGATATTATCAGTATCAGCATAAATATCGATCACTTCAACATCCCTTTCTTCCACTCTTATGATCCTCTACAGAGCAGGCATCCGGTGTACCATATTCAAT
>JAILKH010000138.1 GCA_024693925.1 Lachnospiraceae bacterium
GCCGATCATACAAAGGATGAGGAGGACAAATAAATGGAAAGGTATTATCAACCTGAAATAGAGACAGCCTCGCGGGAGGAGCTTCTGAAGATTCAGAATGAAAAAATTGTTAAGCAGGTAAAACATGTATACGATAATGTAGAGTATTATCGTAAGAAAATGGATGAAAAAGGTGTTAAACCTGAGGATATCAAAGGGGTTGATGATATTTGCAAATTGCCTTTTCTTAAGAAAGATGATCTGAGGGAATGTTATCCCTACGGTTTGCTGGCAACAGATCTTAAAGATTGTGTCAGGATACAGTCAACTTCCGGAACAACCGGTAAAAGGGTGGTGGCTTTTTATACCCAGCATGATATTGATCTTTGGGAAGAATGCTGTGCAAGGGCTATAGTAGCCGCCGGAGGAAGTGAGGAAGATGTGGTACAGGTATGTTACGGATACGGTCTGTTTACAGGTGGTGCGGGACTCCATGGAGGTGCGCATAAGATCGGAGCCCTGACATTGCCCATGTCTTCGGGAAATACCGAACGTCAGATACAGTTTATGATGGATCTGGGTTCCACCATACTTGCCTGTACACCGAGTTATGCCGCATTCATTGCGGAGTCGTTAAGGGACAGAGGCTATAAGCCTGAAGATAATAAACTCAAAGCGGGTATATTTGGGGCAGAACCCTGGACAGAGGAAATGCGCCATTCGATAGAGGAAGGTCTCGGGATTAAGGCATATGACATTTACGGTCTTACCGAAACCAGTGGTCCGGGTGTTGCTTTTGAATGCAGTGAACAGACAGGAATGCATATTAATGAAGACCATTTTTATGCGGAAATAATCGATCCGGAAACGGGAGAAGTACTTCCGGAAGGATCAAAGGGTGAACTTGTATTTACGGCACTTGATAAAGAAGCTTTTCCTCTGCTTAGATATCGTACAAGAGATATTTGTGTTTTGACGAGAGAGAAATGTTCCTGCGGACGTACTCATGTTAAAATGAGTAAACCTATGGGAAGAAGTGACGATATGATGATAATCCGGGGTGTAAATGTCTTCCCCAGCCAGATAGAGACAGTGCTTCTAAATGAAGGTTATACACCGAATTATATGATTTATGTGGATCGTAAGAATAATACGGACACTTTGGACATTGATGTTGAGCTTACTCCGGACCAGTTCTCGGATAATATTTCGGAAATGCAGGAAAAAGAAAAATCATTGGCAAATGCTATGCGTACCATGCTTGGAATCGGTCCCAAGATACATCTTGTTCCACCTAAAACAATTCAGAGAAGCGAAGGAAAGGCCGTAAGGGTTGTTGATAAGCGTAAACTGCATGATTGATATGTGGGTTATTTGTTATAGATGTAACATATAAGCAAGTATTTAAGGGAAAATTGTAAATCGGATAATAATGAGGAGGTATCACAATGGCGGTAAAACAATTATCTGTTTTTATTGAGAATAAACATGGCAGATTGTCGGAAGCTATTAAAGGTATAGCGGAATCGGAAGTAAATATCAGAGCCCTTAGTATAGGGGATTCAACGGATTATGGTATAGTCAGGATGATAGTATCCGATCTTGAAAAGGCGAGAAATCTTCTGGGTGAGAATGTATTATCCAAGGTCACGAGTGTTGTGGCGGTTAAGATGGATGACAGAGGAGGAGCGCTTTATAAGATATTGAAAACCCTTGAAGATGCGCAGATCAATCTGATGTATACGTATGCTTTTACCTCTAACAAAGAGTTTGGGGCATTTGTGGTATTGCGGGTTAATGATGTTGAGACGACGGAGAAACTTCTGGCAGATAAAGGTTTTGAACTTGTTACGGATGAAGAAATATCAAATTGATGTTTTATAGGACAAAATATAAGAAATAAACGGTGTAAAAAGGATGCCACTGCATTTTTTTTGCTACAAAATATAAGGGGATAAATATGGGTTTATTCAATATTTTTAAAAAAAATAAAAAATCGGAAGCTGAAGATGAGTTGAACCGGATTGAAGCAGATTTGTTGCCGGATGAGGGGATAGTCGGAGAGGTTGAACATGGTGGACCTTCAGAAGAAAAAAGCGGGGATAAAGAAGTCAGAAAATATTCCTTTGTTATGGGAGTACTTGATACGGCCGTAGTGGAAGGTACCGAGAATCTTGTAGTTACGGGTAACATTAAAGGAAATGTTGAACCTAACATGGTGATCTCTGCAATTAATTTCGGAGATGATAATAAGGAAGTGATAATGACTACAGTTTCCGGTATAGATGTTGATGATGAATTGAGGGAAATGGCAACGGATTGTTTTGCAGGTCTGATTCTTGAAGGAGCTGCAAACAGCGGAATAAAGCCGGGAACGGTGCTTTATACCAGAGATGTGGGAAATGACAGCATTCATGATGCTTATGTGGCTTCCTTAAGTGAAGTTTATGTAAAGGAAAGGGAGTTGGAGCTTACGGATGAGGAAATTGATGCTTTAAGCATTACCGATTGCTCGGAAATATGGAGGCTTAACACCTGGTATATGACTCATGAAGGCAAGGAAGAGGAAGAAACCGTTAAGAAGGTACGGATAGAAAGATTAAATAAAATAGTTTCATCTCTGTGTAAAAAGATCATAAATGCGGATGAGATTTATTATGTTCATGATAAAGGTACCGGAGAGGCACATCTTTATTCCCAGACTTTCGATAAAGGAAACGGTACTTATATGTGCAGCCTTCCAAATATAATGATCATTTCCAAGGCATACAGAAGACATTATAAGAGGTTATACAATAATGATAAAACCGAACTTGCGGTTGTAAGGAATGGTTCCGATAAGATGGGAATATATAATTTCCTTGCGGGTAATTTCTATATTAACGGGGCTTGCGGAGTGGCTGTAAATGCTATTCAGATATCCATAGCGGCGGGTATGCTTGTGAAAAAACCGGAATATAAGGATATTCCCATTGAGAATATTCCGGTTACCAATCCCGATCTGGTCCGCTGGATGCTGCTTATAGGTCAGCTTGACACTTTGAAAAAAGATAATGAAGAGGCATTGGTATTCAGGCTTTATTACAGATTTATGGGTATTGAAATGACTAAGGCAAGGCTTATAATTCCCATGAAACATCAGTCTCCGCAGGAAGGAGAATCCGAAGGTTCCGAAAATGATGGTTTTGGAATAGCTACCATGAAGGGTAAGGATAAAAAGGATGCAGTCATAATGTATACGGATTGGCGCAGATTAAGATCCGAATACGGAAAAGACTGGGATGGTATGGTTCATAGGATCGCAGGTCTGGTAGGCAAGTTTGATTGCGCGATCAATCCTACAAGATTTCCGAAGGCGGGAATGTATGTAACCGAAGAAATGTATAAGAATATGGCTCAAATGGCTAAGCCGGATGAGAAATAAATATATAGAAGATCAGGTAATATATATGGTTGATTATAATTTGGAAAACAAAACAGTGCTGCTGGGAGTTACCGGCAGCATTGCTGCTTATAAGGTTGCTTATCTTGCAAGCGGACTTAAGAAACTTGGAGCGGATGTTCACGTTCTGATGACGGCTAATGCCGTGAATTTTATTAATCCCATAACTTTTGAAACCCTTACGGGAAATAAATGTCTTATTGATACATTTGACAGAAATTTTGAGTTTTCGGTTGAGCATGTTTCCCTGGCTTCAAAAGCGGATGTGGTAATGATCGCCCCCGCAACGGCAAATATAATAGGCAAGCTGGCCAACGGGATTGCTGATGATATGCTTACCACAACGGTAATGGCCTGTAAATGCAGTAAATATATTTCACCGGCAATGAATACCAATATGTATACAAATCCGGTAGTTCAGGATAATCTTAAGAAACTGAAGGATTACGGATATGAGGTAATTACACCGGCTGTGGGGTATCTTGCCTGCGGAGATGTGGGAGAAGGTAAAATGCCGGAACCTGAGGTGTTATTGGAATATATCATGTATGAAATTGCCTGCAAGAAGGATCTTAAGGGTAAAAAAATTCTTGTTACCGCCGGACCGACTCAGGAAGCTATTGATCCGGTCAGGTATATTACCAATCATTCCTCGGGGAAGATGGGATATGCTATTGCCGAAGCTGCTATGTTACGTGGGGCAAGTGTAACTCTTGTCAGTGGGCAGACGTCTTTGCATCCGCCCATGTTTACGGAATTTGTATCTGTTGTTTCAGCTCAGGATATGTATGAGGAGGTTGTAAGTCGTTTCGAGGGTATGGATATTATTATAAAAGCAGCTGCGGTAGCTGATTACAGACCCGCGGAAGTTGCGGAGAATAAGATTAAAAAGAAGGATGGAGATATGTCCATTTCCCTTGAGAGAACCACGGATATCCTTAAGTATCTGGGAGAACATAAAAAAGAAGGAATGTTTTTGTGTGGGTTTTCCATGGAAACGGAAAATATGATCGGAAATTCCCGAGATAAGCTGGAGAAGAAAAATCTTGATATGATAGCGGCTAATAGTCTGAGAGTGGAAGGTGCCGGGTTTAAGGGAGATACAAATATACTTACCCTGATCACGGCAGAGGGTGAAACAGAACTTGAATTAATGAGTAAAAAACAGGCAGCAAACAGACTGCTGGATGAAATAGTACGATTAAGCCACCAGACCCGGAATGGATAACGGATATTAAGGAAAGGAGAAATGATTAGTTTTATGAAAATGAAAAAAAATGTTAAGGGTATGTTATTATCTGTTATTGCAGCAGGAGTTTTAAGCGGTTGCAGTGATGGGAATATCAATATAAATATCAATTATCCGGGTTCTGAAGAAAGAACGGTCAGTGAGTCTGAAACAGATACCGTCAAAATGGAACAGCAGGGAGACAAAACTGTAAGCGAAAATGATAAAGAAGCCTTTGAGAAAGAGCCTTCTTCCGAAAAGAAAGAGGCTTTGGAGGTTACAGGTAAGACTGTAGAAAACGGTCTTTTTCAGATGACCGTGTCCCGGGATTATGAGGGATCATATAAGATAGAGACTTCGGATGATATGATTGCCGTATATGATAAGGAGGCAATGGAGGCTGATTTCGGAGGATATGTATTTAGTGTTAAG
>JAILKH010000190.1 GCA_024693925.1 Lachnospiraceae bacterium
ACTTCGAGTGAGTTAGCGCTCGAAGAACTTCGAGAAAGTTTGTGCTTGAAGAACTTCGAGTGAGTTAGCGCTCGAAGAACTTCGAGTGAGTTTGTGCTTGAAGAACTTCGAGTGAGTTTGTGCTTGAAGAACTTCGAGTGAGTTAGCGCTCGAAGTTCTTCATATCATATAGCTGTCGCAGCCGGCTACGGCAAACATTTTTATGCAATAAAAAACCCCCGAAACGTTGATATTTCGGGGATTCCTTGGATTTGAAACGATAATAAAAAAATAGCGAGGAAGAGACTTGAACTCTTAACCTCCCGGGTATGAACCGGACGCTCTAGCCAGTTGAGCCACCTCGCCATTTACCGAGCTTTTCCAGCCCGCTTTGCTATTATACTAACCTTTCATGTATATTGTCAAGAATAAATTTAAATTTATCTCCTAAATGATATTTTTATTTAAATTATAACTTTTAATTATCTTCGTTACGTTATATAATTAATAAGTGATTTGTTATTTATTTGATATAAATCAGCCCATATATAATATTATATGAACGGATCGGTAATGATCATGTCATATTTGGGTTTACATTTATATGGTGATTTTATTGAAATATAGAAGTTACCGGTGCTTATTGGTGTTAAATAAGCATATGGAAACAATAAATCGGCACAAGAGCCTGTCAGTATAATGACATCTCTTATCAAATGATGGAGGTACAGATATGAAGAAATATGCCGTATTATTAGCATCAGGTCTTATGTGTATGAGTCTGTCAGCTTGTCAGGGTACGGAGTTTGATCCCGCTGCTGTAGAGAATATGACACGTACGATAGAAGATGTAACATCATCTGTTAATGATATGCAAGTGTATATTGGAGATATTCAGGCTGCAGTTGAAGAAGGTATCAACAGCACAAATGCTGTTATGGAGTGGTATAAGACCGATGCCTGGGCAAATAATCCCTGGATAAGTACACCTGTTACAGAGGAAGAGGTTGAGAATCTTATCAAGAAGGGACAGGAAGAGGTAAATTCATATCTTGGTGAGAATGCAACTTATGATATTATCAGCCAGTCTGATGTTGATTTTTTCAATGAATATTTTGCAGATCCTTCGGCTAACGGTTTTCTTTTGAGTACATATGAGAGTCCCGAGGCTTGTGATATTTATCAGGTTCTTAAACGTGATGAAGATATAATAAAGAAACTTGGTGTTGATGAAAGAGATGTTAAAGGCTCGGAAAACCTTGTTGGAAGAATATCCGAAACGGATGTTGACAAGGTACTTACGGAACATCTTGGAATAACCAATGAGCAGCTTAAGAATCCGATTGTTTTTTCTAAAGGGGTGGGACAGAAATATTTATATCTTGGTGAAAAGCTTGATTGTAAAGATCTTGTATGTAATGGAGGTTTTTATTATAACAATCTTTATGTGATAATGATGAATGCCAAGGGGGCAAATGAACCCTTTGCACTTACTGCATTATCGAAACTTGATGATGGAAGTATAAGGATACATATGAATTACTGGAGTGAAGACATGAGTAAGGTTAATTGGGACGGATCCTTTATTTATGATCTGTATGATCTTATGCAGACTACTGACCTTCAGAAGATCATAAGTATACCCGGGATGGATGGAGATATTTCTCTCGGTACGGTGATAGATGCTGCTTCATCTATGGGCATATCCGGTGAGGATATAATTGCGGCTTCAAAGCTTGTATCGGATGTTAAGGATAAAGCTAAGACATATATGCAGGAATTTGATGGATATCGGGTATATTACAGTAATCTGGATCCCAAAGCGGTAGAAGAGTTTGTTGTATCTCAGATAGATGTAACTTCCGGGGATTATATGACGGCGGAAGGTATCGGCATAGGTGCAACCTTGGACGAAGTAAAGAAAGTTTACGGAGATGGTCTTGAGGCTAAGTTCTCGGGCGGAATGAAGCAACTTTTTTATAATAACGGAAAATATGATATGGTTTTTATCCTTGATAAAGCCGGTGAAGTGGAAGAGATGATTATTTCATTAGTTGAAGAAGAACCGGTATCATCTGAGACAGTTAAGGAAGAGAAGGAAGAATCGGAGATTAGGGAAGAACAGAAACAACAGGAAGAAAGAACACCCGGAAAAAAAGGTAAGTAACGGAGATAAAAAATGCGTGTTGGAATGGGATATGATGTCCATCGGTTAGTGAAGGACAGAGATCTGATAATTGGGGGAGTTAAAATCCCTTATGAGAAAGGACTATTAGGACATTCGGATGCGGATGTCCTATTGCATGCTATAATGGATGCATTATTGGGAGCTGCGGCCCTGGGAGATATAGGTAAGCATTTTCCGGATACGGACGAAAAGTATAAAGGAGCTGACAGTGTTAAACTATTGAAAGCAGTAGGAGATATGCTGGAAGATAATCATTATATAATTGATAATATTGATGCTACCATAATCGCTCAAAGACCTAAGATGCGTCCTTATATAGATGATATGCGTAAAGTTATAGCCGATACTCTTCAAATAGAATTATCGCAGGTAAATGTTAAAGCAACAACGGAAGAAGGACTTGGTTTTACAGGAAACGGAGAAGGAATATCTTCTCAGGCCATATGTATGTTGAGTACGGTAAAAGATCTGATAGGGCGGGATATGGATCCTTTTGCATCCGGATGTCCGGGATGTAACGGTTGTACTGCCAACATACAGGATTCGTGATTTTTAAGTTATAAACAGGTATTGAAATCGGAACAATATAATGGGAATCATAAAAAATATAAAAGAAGAAATAAATGTGATACGGGAAAGAGATCCTGCAATTCATTCGTCGATGGAAGTCTTTTTGTATCCAAGCTTTCGTGTAATGCTTCATTACAGGTTGGCACACAAGCTATACCTAAAGAAGCATTATTTTCTTGCAAGGTATATTTCACAGCGTGCTGTGAGAAAGACCGGAATAGAAATACATCCGGGGGCAAAGATAGGCAGTGGTTTCTTTATCGATCATGGAAGCGGTGTTATTATAGGTGAAACTGCTATAATCGGAAATAATGTTACTCTTTATCAGGGCGTTACTCTGGGAGGAACGGGCAAGGAGACCGGTAAGCGTCATCCTACCCTTGAAGATAATGTAATGGTTTCGGCAGGAGCCAAGGTCCTCGGCTCGTTCACAATAGGAAAGAATTCCAAAATAGGTGCCGGCTCGGTGGTGCTTGAGGAGGTGCCGCCTAATTGTACTGTGGTTGGAGTTCCGGGGCGTATAGTTAAAAGGGATAATGAAAGCATTCCCCGGGAGAGTATGGATCAGATACATCTTCCGGATCCCATTAAGGAAGATATACAGAATCTGCAGCATGCAAATTCCGAACTTACAAACAGACTGCTGGATATGGAAAAAGAAATAAAATTGCTTAAAAAGGAGACAATATGAAGCTTTATAATTCATTAACGAAAAATGTTGAAGAGTTTGTACCTAATGAACCCGGTAAGGTAGCCATGTATACTTGTGGTCCTACAGTGTATCATTTTGCACATATCGGCAACTTAAGGAGTTATATATGTGAAGATATACTGGAAAAAATCTTAAGATATTCGGGATATGATGTTAAGAGGGTAATGAATATAACGGATGTGGGTCATCTTGCTTCAGATGCCGATACCGGAGAAGACAAGATGCTTAAGGGTGCAAAGCGTGAACATAAATCGGTAATGGAAATAGCGAAGTACTATACAGATGCATTTTTCTCGGATTGTGCAAAGCTTAATATAAAAATGCCGGACGTTGTTGAGCCGGCAACCAATTGTATTCCGGAATTCATAAATATGATAGAAGGCCTTCTGGAAAAGGGATATGCATATAAGGCAGGAGAGAATGTGTATTTTGATACTTCGAAATTGAAGAATTATTATGTTTTCGGAAATCAGAATGAAGATGAATTAAAGGTTGGCGTCAGAGATGATGTTACAGAGGATACAAATAAAAGGAATAAGAATGATTTTGTATTATGGTTTACAAAATCGAAATTTGAGGATCAGGCCCTTAAATGGGAAAGTCCCTGGGGAGTAGGTTATCCGGGATGGCATATAGAGTGCTCCTGTATAGGAATGAAGCATCTGGGGGAAAGGATGGATATTCATTGCGGCGGCGTGGATAATATGTTTCCTCATCATACAAATGAGATAGCCCAGAGTGAGTCCTTTATGGGGCATAAATGGTGTAATTACTGGTTCCATGTGCATCATCTTAATGATGAAAGCGGTAAAATGAGTAAGAGTAAGGGAGAATTTCTCACGGTATCATTACTGGAGGAAAAAGGATATGATCCTGTTGTATACAGGATGTTTGCATTACAGTCACATTACCGTAAGCCTTTAACCTTCTCTTATGAGACGCTTGATCAAACCGTAACAACCTATAAAAAACTCAGGAATCGTATCAGTGCCGTGCAGGCAGAAGGCGCGGTAGATGATAATGCGGTAAGAGAATGGCATGACAAATTTGCCGAAGCTGTAGGTAATGATTGTAATACGGCAATGGGACTGACTTTATTGTATGATGTTTTAAAATCAGAACTTAACGGTAATACAAAATTAAAGGTAATTGAGGATTATGACAGAGTTCTGTCTCTTAATCTTCTTAAAAAAGAAGAGGAAGGGACCGTAGATGAAGAACTTCGGGCCTATGTGGAGGCAAAGATCGCAGAACGGGCAGATGCCAAGAAGGCCAGAGATTTTGCGAAAGCGGATGCTATAAGGGATGAATTATTGAGTAAAGGTATAGTTATAAAGGATACCCGTGAAGGTGTGGTTTGGAGCAAAGAATAAATGGAAACCGGTATTCTTGGAAGTATTAAGAAAGAATTTGGACTTAAAGAAGTAAGGGTTAATGAGTATTCACCTTTAACTCTTGCATTTATCGGAGATTGTGTATTTGATCTTGTGGTCAAGACCGTTGTGGTTGAAACCGCCAACTGCCCCGCAAATGTGCTGCATAAAAGAACAAGTAATATTGTAAAGGCAAATTCACAATCGCGTATGGCACAGTGGTTTGTTGAAAATGATATCCTTTCCCCGGAAGAGCTTTCCGTCTTTAAACGGGGAAGGAATGCAAAATCAAATACTATGGCCAAGAATTCCTCGGTAGGAGATTATCGCAGAGCTACCGGGGTTGAGGCATTAATAGGATATTTATATTTAAATGACAGATGTGAAAGAATTGTTGAACTTATTAAATTGGGAATGAACGTGACTTTAGAGAAGGACTCTCATAAACAAACCGCTAAATAACAGAGGTGTGAAATGGCATACGAAGAAAGTTATATAGAAGGAAGAAATTCGGTTATAGAGGCTTTGAGAGCGGGAAGACCGGTGGACAGATTGTATATTCTGGACGGCTGTCAGGACGGTCCCATATCTACCATAAAAAGAGAAGCCAGGAAGAATGATATAATCATAAAATATGTTGAAAAAGACAGACTTGACCAGATGAGCACCACCGGGCATCATCAGGGGGTTATAGCTCAAACCGCTGCTTATGAGTATGCGGAGGTTGAAGATATCCTAAAGAATGCCCGGGATAAGGGGGAAGATCCCTTTGTATTTCTTCTTGATAATATAGTTGACCCCCATAATTTAGGGGCGATAATAAGAACTGCAAATCTTTGCGGAGCACATGGTGTGATCATACCGAAGAACAGGGCGGTCGGACTTACGGCCACCGTGGCAAGAACCTCGGCCGGTGCCCTTAATTATACACCGGTAGCCAAAGTCACTAATCTTAGCAAGACCATAGAGGAACTGAAAAAAGAAGGGCTGTGGTTCGTATGTGCGGATATGGACGGAGAGGTTATGTATGATCATAATCTTACCGGACCGATAGGCTTGGTCATTGGCGCAGAAGGGGAAGGAGTTTCAAGACTTGTCAGGGAAAAATGTGATTATATAGCATCTATCCCTATGAAGGGTGACATTGATTCGCTTAATGCTTCGGTAGCGGCAGGTGTTCTTGCCTATGAAATAGTCCGTCAGCGTTTAAAGGCATAATGATCCGGGGTTCTAAAGTTTTGACATAACAATTGCTGCAGGGTACTATAAGAGGAAATTATGATTGTAAATGAAAAATATAAAGATTTTTCCGATATTGAATTAATTGAAAAAATACGGGAAGGTCAGAGAGACGTAACCGAATATATAATGGAAAAATATAAGGATCTTGTTAAGATTAAAGCAAGGTCCATGTTTATTTTGGGAGCTGATAACGATGACCTTATACAGGAGGGTATGATAGGGCTTTTTAAGGCGATACGTGATTATGATATAGGCAGAGATGCCAGCTTCTATACCTTCGCGGAGCTCTGTATTTCAAGACAGATATATACTGCGGTTCAGGCCTCCAGAAGGCAGAAGCATATACCTCTTAATGATTATATTTCTCTATACAGAAGCATATCCGACAATGCGGATGATGAAAAATATCTTATAGATTCATTACAGTCATTAGAGGATAAGAGTCCTGAGGATGTATTGATAGATAAGGAGAATGTGGATATTTTGGAACAAAAGATCGAGGAGAGTCTGTCCGCATTTGAAAAGCAGGTACTGGATCTGTACATAACCGGAATATCTTACGTAGAAATAGCAAGGATATTGGGAAAGGATGAAAAGTCAACGGATAATGCGCTTTCCCGCCTGAAAACAAAGATCAGAAAGATAGTACGTGAAAATAATAAGTGAAGCTGTAAATAATAAGTTATAAAAACAGATTCATACAAAAATATAAAAATGTTCATACAAAAATAAAAAAAAGATTGACTATGTAAGAAAATAAATATATACTGTTTAGGTATTTGATTTGCTGCTATGGCTCAGTCGGTAGAGCGCATCCTTGGTAAGGATGAGGTCAGCAGTTCGATTCTGCTTAGCAGCAGAGTTAAAACCCTCGTAAGGTGTTGCGAAACACTTTGTCGAGGGTTTTTTTGATTTTATAGTATTGAAATTTATTTGTCTGCTTTTCACAAAATTCAAATGGATAATTTTGTTATAATATGACAAATCGATCCGGAAATATAAAAAAGATATTTACAGTGGTTTATGAATATGTTATTGTACATATCGCAAGTTGATTACATATGATTACGTTTCGGAATTAATTATTCTTGACATTATCGTCAGATTATCAAAGTTAATTAAATTAAATAGTTATATATTTCTTGTACAGTGCAAAGAGTTGGAAAGGGCATTATGCATATAGTTATTCAGATCTGCAATTCTGATGCATTGGAGGAGTTTGTTTATTCCGCATATAATGCGGAAGGTTCGAAAATTATCAGGGATATACGGCTTCCGGGTGACAGGTTTAATATCACATCCGACTCAGAGGTATCACTGTCCATATCATTACAGGGATTAACCTTAAGAGAAAATAACTCCAATGTATTCTTTATAAATAATAACAAATCACAAACCTGTGAAAGTATTATCACCAAAGATTCCCTGTATAAGCTCATAACGAAAAATAAGGAAGAGCTTAATATGTATATTTTCTTCGGAAACGAAGATGGTATGCGTTTCTATGAGATGAAAAGAGGCCGTCCGGTATCCCTGGGAAGAAGTTTAGGTAATTTGATAAGTTGTCCGGAACGGGAAGATCTATCCGGTACACATTTAATCTTTCTGGCAACGGAAGAAGGGGGCAGACTTAATGTAAAAGGAAGGAGTGGATGTTATTTAAATGACCGTTATGTAGGATATATGGAATCCGTAGCTGTTAAATTCGGAGATGTTATAAGAGTCCTGGGCCTAAAGATAGTATGGATGGATAATTGTATAGGTATATTGAAGTTATATATGAAAAATAAGGCTTTACCGTCAAGGGAGCTTTGTCTTGTAAGGCTTAAGGAGTATACAGATACTGAGGAAATATATATACGGGAGGCGAAGAAGGATAACGGTTATTTTTATCCGGTACAGAGAAATAAGGTAATGCCGGATGAATCGGAAATTGAACTGGATTCACCGCCGGCAAAAAAAGAAATAAAAAAACCATCATTGATCATGAGTGTAGGTCCTGCACTTACAATGGCAATACCTATGAGTCTTGGCTATGGATTATATATATATGCTGCCGGTAGGATGGGGACAGGGAAAATAGCTATATATATGTATACAGGTCTCGTCACGGCTTTTGCTTCGGCTATCCTGGGAGCACTGTGGGCTATACTGAATTTAAGGAACAACAGAATACGGATGGTTTCGGAAGAAGCCCTCAGACAAAAATCCTATTCCGATTATATAAAAAGCAGTGAAAAACTCATATATGATAAATTCAGATATAATACCAATGCATATTTAAGGAATTATCCCTCTGCAAAAGAAATGCTGACATCCGTAAATATGTCCGGTTTATGGAACCGTAGAAAGGGTGATTCCGATCTGTATGTTTATCGGCTGGGGTTGGGGCAGCAGCCTTTTAAAGTGAGTATTAAGGTTCCCAGAGAGAAGTTTCAAACAATACCGGATGAACTGTGCGGGCTGCCCATGACCCTGAAGAAAAAATATTCAATGCTCAGTGATGTTCCGGTATGTATAGATATATCGGAAGATACTTTTATCGGTCTGGTGGCTGAGAAAAGTAATAATCTTGCAGACTTGTTTATAAGCTTATCTATGCAGATCGCAGCTTCAACGGATGCATATCTTATTAAATTCATTTTTATCTTTTCAAATAATATTATTCCTGAGGAAATAGTGGAATATATGCATTGGTTACCGCATTTACAGGGTGATGATGAACATTATGTATGTATAGATTCCGAGAGGATAGATGAACTGTTATGCGGTATTGAACAGATAATTTCAGATGCGGAGGAATCCGGAAAAAGAATACTTATCTTTACCGATGACAGGCAGAGGGTAACTCTAAAATTGTTGGAATATGAAAATGTAAGTATTTTTTTGTTTGCAAATGATTACCGGGATCTGCCCGGGGAGTGTGATCTGCTGATTCAGAATGACAGTTCCTTTAAAGGACTTATCAACTTGAGAAAAGGAGGTGAGAGAAAGGAGATAAGATTTGATCATTATAGTGAAGCGGAGGTGTACGATCAGGTAAGAAAGCTTTCGTCATTGCGACTGAAAAAAGCCTCAATAAAGAAGCCTATTCCATCAAAGGTAACTTTACCTATGTTGTTTAATGTGGATTTTATCACCACGGAATTTATCCTTGAGGGCTGGAAGGAAAATACTCCCCTGAACAGTCTGAGGGCTCCAATAGGTATGGGAGAGGATGGAAGGATCATATTTCTTGATATTCATGAAAAGGCACATGGCCCACATGGTCTTATAGCGGGAATGACCGGAAGCGGTAAGAGTGAAATGTTGCAGACTTTTATTTTATCATTGGCGATCAGGTATTCTCCGGAGCAGATAGGTTTTTTCCTTATTGATTATAAAGGCGGGGGAATGGCAAATATGTTTGGTAAACTGCCTCATTTGCTGGGAAGTATATCCAACCTGTCGGGAAATATGATCCATAGAGCGCTGGTTGCAATACGAAGTGAGAATGTCAGAAGGCAGAGACTGTTTCTTAAGGCAGGGGTTAATTCTATAAGAGATTATTCCCTTCTTTATGAGAACAGAAGGGTGACGGAACCCCTTGTGCATATTCTTATAATTGTAGATGAGTTTGCCGAATTAAAAAAAGAAGAACCGGATTTTATGAAGGAACTGATCAGTGTGGCTCAGGTGGGAAGAAGTCTTGGAGTGCATCTTATTCTGTCCACCCAGAAACCTGCCGGGACGGTTGATGAGAAGATATTTGCAAATTCAAGATTCAGAATATGTTTGAGAGTACAGGATAAGCAGGATAGTAATGATATGCTGCACAGACCGGATGCCGCTTATATAGCAAATCCGGGAAGGGCTTACCTTCAGGTGGGGAATGATGAGTTATTTGATGTATTTCAGGTGGGATATACCATGGAAAAGTACAGGAAGGAGGTCAACAGTGAGCCGGAGATTTTTTGGCTGGATAAATACCGGAGAAGGAAGAAGTTATGTTTAATAAATGATGATTCTAAAGGGATCCGTAACCGGGATGATACGGAAAGCCCGGTCACTCATTTTTCCGGGATCATGGAAATGCTGTGTGAGAGTAACGAAAGAGTAAATCTCCCGGTGATCAGCGGACTTTGGCTGCCGCCCCTTCCTAAAAGGATTGTTTTAAAAGCGGCTGCTAAAGCGGCAGGAGGAATTGAAAAATATGATGTAGTAGCAGGACGCTATGATGCTCCGGCTAAACAGGAGCAGGGAGATTATCTGTTTAATCCCATAAGAAACGGTCATCATGTGATCATTGGAAGTTCCCAGAGCGGCAAGAGTACCTTCCTGCAGACTGTTATTTATGAGTATATTTATAACCTGACGGCAAGTGATATTAATATTTATATTGTAGATTACAGTAATGGTTTACTGTCCTGTTTTAAGGAAAGTAATTTAGTGGGCGGATATATTGATGAAGAACATAAAGACAGGCTTGAGAATCTTTTCTGTATGCTGGACGAGGAGATGAATATAAGGAGAAATGCTTATAACGGAGTCAGTTTTATCCAGAAGGTAGAGGAGGAAGAGAATGCGGCTATTGTTCTTGTAATAGATAATTACGGCAGCTTCAGAGATAAAAATGAAATGAGATATGACAATGAGCTGCAGAAATTGGTCAAATCCGGAGAAAGCTATGGAATTTATGTTGTTATAACAGGTGCCTCCATTGGTAGTGCGGATATACCGGTAAGATTATTTGAAAATTGCAGAACCGGGATTAGCCTTTTGTTAAATGATAAATATCAATATTCTGAATGTATGCGTCAGATCCGGTTGCCTATTTTGCCGGATGAGGGTATCCGCGGAAGAGGGCTTGTAAGGCTGGAGGATGATGTTCTGGAATTTCAGACGGTTTTATGTTGTGACGGAAATGACAATGAAAGATATAAAAAGATACAGGAAAATATCAGAGAGCGTAACGGAAGTCCCGGAATAAAAAGAGCAAAACAGGTTCCGTTTATACCTGACGAACCGGTACTTTCGGAACTTGATGATAGTATCGATACCGATACTTTGAAGGATTATGATATTCCTTTTGGATATGAATTGCAGAGTGCAAGGGTGTGGTGTTTGCCCTTTGATAAGGCGAGGATCATATGTGTTGCGGGAAAGGCGGGCAGCGGACGAACAAATTCCTGCAGTATTGTTGAATACTATTGTAAGAAAAGGAATATTAAACTGTTTAAAGCCGGATCGCTCCCCAAAATGTGTGAGATCCTGAAGCGGGAAGAGACCGGATTGCTGATCTGTGATGATTATTCCGGATTGCTGGGGGATTTCTATGAAAAAAATTATGATAAAGAAATTGAAGAAAGTCTGATGGATCTGATGGATAATAAGGAGGGTATTAAGGTATTTATCACTTTATTAAATTCGGATCATAAGAGACTTGCGGGAAGACGGGCATATGATCTTCTAAGGGAGGTTTGTCTTGGATTATATTTGGGCGGGGGCCTTGATGCTCAGAATATATTTGATTATACATATTTGAGTTTTACGGAGCAGAACAGGGTAAAGCCTGTAGGTACGGCAACGGTTCTTAAGAAAAAAAAGATTGCTTATGCGGGAGATATCATTACTCCTTTGTATGAGAGGTTAATGGATTGAGGCTTTGGAAGGGATTATTTAAAAAGGTCATCACCAACAGAGAAAGTTTGGTAAGAATTGAAAACAGAGGCAGAAGGATTTGATCATAATAGAGGTTTATGCAGTTGAATTGGAAGAAAGAATAGAGCTGGAGGTTGATGAAAATATAACAGGGTTACAGTTGTGTGAATGTTTATCCGGAATATTTAAGCGCAAAGATACCGGGATTTTGATATGCAGGGATCCCTACGGTGCGCTAAGAGAAGAGGTGACACTTGCCGGATACGGCCTGGTAACCGGAACATTACTTATATACAGTTTTGTTAAACCGGTAAAGAAAATACCGGGAATGATCAAAAGAAAAGCAGATAAGGGAGGATAAAATATGGAGGCTATTAATGCAATATATGTACGAATGAGTTCTCTGCTTACGGAATTAGGAATGGTATGTGCTCAGTTGTATAAAGAGACAGATATTCTTACGGATAAGCTTAAATATCTGGGGATATCCTGGGAGGGAGCAGCTTATGATGAGTATGCAAGAGTACTTATGGCGGACCTTATGATGATGAGTATGACGGTAGCTAACATGAATAAGATGTACAGGTCCCTGCATTTTGCCCTGACGGAATATCAAAGGACGGAAATGTATGTATTTGATGCTATCGGGAGGATTGTGGTATGAGATCAAAAACGGAAATAGATATTGAGTTTAAAAGAGCCATGGAACAGGCTGAGGAGCTGGAGGAGTTATCGGTATTGCTCTGTAATATATGTAATGTGAAATTTGACGGAACTTTATCACTGTTATCTAAGTCCTGGCAGGGACAGAATGCAGTGGATTATGTTAAAAAAACCGGGAAACTTAAAAATAATATCTATAATTCTGCGGAAATCCTTAAAGATACGGCGGATATGATAAGAAGAACCGCATCTTTGATATATTCCGCAGAGATGGCGGCAGTCAGTTTATGCGGCGTAAGATGGTAGTTAACAATATAATAATAGGAGGAAAGAAATGGCATTTTTTCAGGTAACGGCAGCAGAACTTCGTAAGAAGGCAGAACAATTGAAGGGATTAAATAATCGATTCAAGACAGGAACGGACAGTCTTGAAACCACCGAACAGGCTCTTAAGTCTATGTGGGAGGGGGAGGCAAACGATGTTTTTCATCAGGCATTTACCCGGGATAAGGGGCAAATGGACCGTTTTTACCAGGCTATAGAGCGTTACATTGAGGCGCTGCTTATAATTGCGGCTAAATATGAGGAAGCCGAGAACAGGAATATAGCAACGGCTCAGACAAGAACCTACTGATGATTCAACAGAAATAAATAAGATTATATTAACAGAAACAAAACCAGTTGCAATATGCGGGTATTGGTAAGTGGATAAAAGGAGGAATATATGGCAAGCGGAATTTTGAAAGTCACACCGGAGAAGCTTGTAGAGGCTTCTACCGAATTTAGTACAACAGGAAAAACGATCAGATCTCTTACTCAGGAAATGAATGAGATCATAAACAGTTTAAAATCCGTCTGGATGGGGGAAGCAGCCTCAGGTTATGCGGCAAAATTTGCTGAGTTGTCCGACGACATTGAAAGGATCAACCGGATGATACAGGAGCACGTTTCTGATCTTTTGGAAATCTCAAGAGAATATCAGACTGCGGAAGATTCAAATACAGAGCAGAGTCAGTCACTGGTTACAGAGGTTGTTTCGTAAGGAGAAGGTTTTATGGCTGTCGGATATAAAAATCTAATAATGATTGATAATTCTAAGTCTGTGGGAAAGGCAAATTTCAGCCTGTGTAAAGAAACTGCGAAATATATATGCAGAAACTCAAATCCTAAGGATTCCTTCAGTATTGCGATCTTTGGGGAAAAGTTTGACAGTTTAACCGAATATGTTCAGGATAAAGAGCTTCTTATAAGTACGGTCGATGGGATTGAAACGGCTGACAGAGATACTTTTATTACAGACAATCTGGTTGAAATCATTAATGAATGGGATGAAAGTGATGTGGCATGCAGAAATATAATCCTGTTTACGGATGGAGAAGAATCAGAATCCGTGTTGCATGCAAATGAGGAGCTTTATTATCTTCTGCAAAAGTCGGGCTATCCGGTATATGTTATTCAGAGTGTGGAAAAAAAGGATATTCCTCCGGCAAAAAATCTGTCTGCGATAGCTACTTTAAGTAACGGGAAATTATTACTTACGGAGTTTGAAGGCTCCGAAGCCGGTTCCGAGATCACATTGGGAAACAATATATTGGAGGCTATTGAGGAAAGAAGAGAGAAGGATGAGAACTTAAAGGAAAATGAAAGCCGGGAAACCACCGATAATATGGCGGTACAGGAAGATATTTCCGAAGAAGACGGAGAAGAAACTTCGCAGGAAGTTAAAAAAGAGACTGCGGGTGAAGCCGCCTTAGAAACTCAAACCCTGTATATTGAAAATGAAAATGACAGGGCTTTGGCCGTTAATGATAACGAGGCTTCCGCTCTTTTGACGGCGGAGAACAAGCCGATCATACGAAATAAGGAGGGTGAAGGAGGAGGTATTAATTTAAGTCTGATATTTCCTGTTTTGGGACTTGTTATTGCGGTGGTATTTGCATATGTCATTCATAGATTTACAAAAACCGATAATAAAAAAGAGAAAAGGGAAAGAAGATTTATTGCCGATATGGTTGAAGAAACCGGGCATGAAGCGAAAGTTGCGGAAAATGCCGAGGAGTACGATCTTCTTACCTGTAAGATGGAGGAGGATTTCGGTGCGACTTTGATATTGGAACCTAAAGATGGAGCAAAGGATATAGTACTTGAGGATTGTTCCGATCCTACAAGGTTATACAGGGCAGTGTGTGAGGATTGCCTTATAGTAGGCAGAATGGAAAATGTATGTGATATAGTTATCGACCGGGATGATTCAATATCCGCAAGGCACTGTGAGTTAAGTGTAAAGGGTGATAACTGGTATGTCAGGGATTTGCATTCTTCCAACGGTACTAAAGTAAATGCTAAGAAAGTATTTCAGGAATTGCTGTTAAAAAACGGAGATATATTGCAGCTTGGTAAGTCTGCATTACAGGTTAGGATATGATGGATTTAAGTGAAAAAGAATTATTACTGCTTTCCAATTATCTGTATATTGATGAGTGTACCGGGTACGGTACTATAAAGGATACTCTTGACCATTGTCGGGATAACAAAGGAAACATAGATACAGATAAGGTTGCGGGGCTTGGTATCGGCGGTTGTATGAGCAGTGAAGAGTGTGCGGATATCCTGGGAGAAATGGATGGATGCAGAGATGAATTTAAGGATCTAAATGCTGTCAGAAGTATAGATAAGGGCGGTATAAGAGCCGTGTGTTTTGAATATCCCGGAGAAAAAAACAAGGCAGTTGTGGTTTTTAGAGGAACCGGCGGTGCTTATGATGCCTGGGCAGATAATTTGAGAGGCGAATATAAAACAGATACCGATATGCAGAAACTGGCTGACGATTTTGTGCGATATGACTGTGGGGTATATGATAATATTGTGGTAAGCGGTCATTCAAAGGGTGGAAATATGGCACAGTATGTTACAGTTACCAACCGGGACCGGGTACAAAGGTGTGCATCCTTTGACGGACAGGGACTTTCGGACAGTGCTCTTAAATCGTATGAAAGTCAGCTTAAAGATGCTTCCTACAGAATAAGTTCAATATCCGGCGATAAGGATTATGTTAATATTTTGCTTAATCCCATCGCCCTAAAAAGGGTTTATGTAAAAACGGGAGTGAAGGCTGCAGGGCTTGCAGATATTGCAGTGGCTCTTCACAGTTCCTATGTTTTATATAAGAGTTGTGAATTTGACGGGGAGGGAAATATTACAAATCTTAGCCGTCAAAACCCTCTGTTAAGCGGGATACGAAAAAAGATCGCAGAATTCGTTAAGGACATTGACAGGCTTCCTAAGGAAGGGAATGTAAAGGTAAGTGAAATGCTGGCGGCGATTGTTGCCTCCGGCCTCGGCAATGATGTTAGCGATCCGGTTAAAAAGGAAAAGATAAAGGAGGCATATTCGGAGCTTTGCGATTACGGGGCATCCCTTATAGGAATTAATACGGATACGGAATACGAAACGGTGGTACCGGTAACGGATTTTGTTTATGCAGATGTAACCGGTCTTAGGAAGGTTGTGAATATGCTTGAGGAAATGAGTAAGGAATTAAAGGAGATTACCGGAAGATTACAGGATATAAGAACTACAATAAATTATAAGGCAGCTTCCAGGCTGGCGGTGGAAACAATAATCCGGAAACAGGAAAATAAACTTTCCGGATTTGCAGAAACAATGACGGGCTTTGAAGAGATACTGGGTGAGATATCTAATTTGTATGCTGACTGCGAGAACAGGATATGTGATAATATCCTCTGCATTAATTTTGGGGGCTGACTTATTCAAAATCATAACCATGGGCAGTAAGAAAACGGGAAAACATTTCATCAAAGGAGTGTTCCACGGATTTGTCCAGTGTAAATATGGAAAGGGTAAGGGCGGTGGTACAGGTTAATGTACTGCCGTCATATTTAATATTAACATTTAAGGAACGGATATCGGAACTTTTTAAGGTTGTATCGATTCCCGCCAGGAATTTATTGATGTTTTCCTGAGGCATGCATAAATTTACTTTAAGGGAAAGAGGAGTTTTTTTTCCTTTTATACATTCAAAACAGAAGCTTTTCATATTCTCCCACCGGACCAATGTATCTGAAAAGATTCGTCCGGCTTTTTGAGCCTCATCCTTTAATATACTAAGTTCATCTTCTGTGTAGAATTCTTTATTGATGTGTCCGTCGATGGTGTAGGTATTACCGGTAACGATAACAGCCTCCAAAAGAAGAAAACTGTTGAAAACCGTTTCTTTATCCGATAGAAGACCACTCATAAAAGATCCTGTGTTTTTAATGGTAAATAAACGCATATTTTATCCTTTTTTAATAGAAGCTTGTCCGGATGAAGTGTAAAGAACAGATCATTTAGGTTTACATAATCTTGAAATCGATAGGGATCGCAAACAGAGCAAGAAGAACCAGCAGTATTTGTACTCCCAATATAACCGGCATTCCGATCACAAAAGTCATCTTTTGGGTTTTGTGTCGAAAAAGATACATACCCAGCAGACAGCCGATACTGCCTCCAAAGACCGCTATTGTAAACAAGGTTGCTTCGGGGGTTCGGAAGTACTGCCGTTTGGCCTTCTGCTTATCAACAAAAAAATAGATAAGTCCAAGAAGATTGACAAATATTAAATAAATACCTATTAGCATTTTGACGTTTCTTAAATCGATCAAGGGCAACTCCTTTATTTTACAGAGAATCCCCCTTCCTGAAAATGGGAGGGGGATTGAGATCCGGTTTATATTAAGATCAGTTGTTTTTCTCAACTTCCTGCATCTTAAGAGCACGAACTTTGCTGGAAAGTCCGAAGAGATTGATAAATCCTTCCGCATCATGATGATCGTAAAGATCTCCGGTTGTAAAGCTTGCGATGCTTTCGTTGTAGAGAGAGTAGGGAGAAGTTGTTCCGGCCTTAATGATATTGCCTTTATAAAGTTTGAATTTAACTTCGCCCGTAACATATTTCTGAGTCGATTCTATAAATGCCTGAACAGCCTCGCGAAGAGGAGTGAACCACTTTCCTTCATATACTATCTGGGCAAATTTATTTCCCATATCCTGTTTCAGAGCATAGGTATCACGATCAAGAATAAGTTCTTCAAGCTGCTGATGAGCTTCGTAAAGAATTGTTCCGCCGGGAGTTTCGTATACGCCACGGCTCTTCATACCTACAACACGGTTCTCGACGATATCAACGATCCCTACGCCATGTTTGCCGCCAAGACGGTTGAGCTCGGCGATGATCCCGGATACCTTCATTTCTTTACCGTTAACCGATTTGGGAACTCCTGCTTCAAAGGTCATGGTTACGTACTCGCCTTCATCGGGAGCCTTCTCGGGAGTAGTTCCAAGAACCAGAAGATGATCATAATTGGGCTCGTTGGCGGGATCCTCAAGTTCCAGTCCTTCGTGACTTATATGCCATAAATTACGATCGCGGGAATAACTTGAATCTGCGGAGAAAGGAAGATTAATGCCATGGGCACGGCAGTATTCGATCTCTTCTTCACGGGAATTCATTGTCCATTTCTCATTTCTCCAGGCAGCTATTATCTTAAGATCCGGAGCAAGAGCCTTGATTCCGAGTTCAAATCTTATTTGATCGTTACCCTTACCGGTAGCGCCATGGCAGATAGCGGTGGCTCCCTCTTTACGTGCTATTTCCACCAGCTTCTTGGCAATAACCGGCCGTGCCATTGAAGTGCCGAGAAGATATTTGTTTTCATATACTGCATGTGCCTTAACGCAGGGCATAATGAAATCATCACAGAATTCATCCGTAAGATCTTCGATATAAAGCTTGGAAGCACCTGAGGAAAGGGCTCTCTCTTCAAGTCCGTCAAGCTCCTCTGCCTGTCCGCAGTTACCGCATACACAGATAACTTCGTAGTCGAAATTCTCCTTGAGCCAGGGAATAAGTGCACTTGTGTCAAGTCCGCCCGAATAGGCAAGTATAACTTTTTCTTTCATAAATATAAACCTCCTGATAGCTTGGCTTTAATATGTAATTTATATTTCGGTTATGCTTTAGTTTAAGCAAAATCAAGGATACAACAATTAAGAGATAAATGCAAGAGTATTATGCATAAAAAAACAAACTTTATTTATTAAATCCTAAAATTTCGTTGCATATTATTCGCCATCGCTGTATAATTATACACTATCCGGACCGTGATGTATAAAATCATCATAGTATGGCGTAACATTTTATTTAAACTGCCATTGATTTAACGGACAGAAAGTTATGTAATTATAAAAGGACCGAAGGCATAAAAGGCCCGAAGGAATAAAAGGTCCGAAGGCATAAAAGGCCCGAAGGAATAAAAGGACCGGAGTAGTATAAGGCCCGGAGGAATAAAAGGACCGGAGGAATAAAAGGACAGGAGGAGAAATGTTATGATCAGAACGATGAATATTGATGACTATGATCAGGTAAGAGACCTTTGGATGTGTATTAAAGGCTTTGCCATAAGAAGTATAGATGATTCCAGAGAAGGGGTTGATCATTTTTTAAAGAGAAATCCCACAACCTCTGTTGTGGCAGAAGCTGACGGCAGAATAATAGGAAGTATCCTGTGCGGGCATGACGGGCGAAGAGGATGTTTTTATCATGTATGTGTGCATCCGGATCACAGAAGAAAAGGGATAGGAAAGCAGATGGTGGTGTTTGCCATGAATGCTCTTAAAGAAGAGCATATTAATAAGGTAAGCCTTATTGCTTTTACTCAGAATGATATAGGCAATGTTTTTTGGAAAACTATCGGCTGGACTAAGAGGGAAGATCTGAATTATTATGATTTTACCCTGAATGAAGAAAATATCGTAAGATTTAATGAGTAAATGCCCTTGATTTTATGTGCGTACTTAAATAAAATCATATAAGCGTTATATAATTTTATACATATTATGCATTCAATATGGAAGTAATATAAAAGTATCGGAGGTTGTATCATGGAAGTGATCTTAGGTGGTGTAACTGCAGCCGAAGGTTTTATGGCCGCAAGCTGCGAGGCAAATATAAAATATGAGGGAAGAACCGATATGGCAATGGTTTTCAGCAAAGAGCCATGTGTGGTAGCGGGGACCTTTACAAGTAATAAAGTTAAGGCGGCTTGTGTTAAATGGGATCAAAATATCAATGCTTCCGGGAAACCTATGCATGCGGTGGTGATCAATTCGGGGATAGCCAATGCCTGTACCGGAAAGGAAGGCTTTGATGCCTGCGAAGCTACGGCTAAGGCAGTAGAAGAGACCCTTAAGGTTCCTTATGATACGGTAGCGGTTGCATCGACGGGAGTGATAGGAATGCAATTGCCGGTGGAAAAGCTCAGGAACGGTGTAATAAAGATGGCTCCCCTGCTTGAAGGAAGTATTGAAGCCGGTACCCTTGCCAGTAAAGCTATAATGACTACCGATACCGTAAATAAGGAAGTTGCGGTAACTTTTAATATAGGAAACCGTAAGGTAACCCTTGGAGGAATGAGTAAGGGCTCCGGTATGATACATCCCAATATGTGTACCATGCTTGCTTTTCTTACCTCCGATATTGCCATAGATAAGGCTCTTATGCAGGAGGCTTTGAGTGAAATCGTGAAGGATACCTTTAATATGATCTCGGTAGACGGTGATACTTCCACCAATGATACCCTGCTGCTTATGGCCAATGGTCTTGCCGGTAATGAAAGGATAGTTGATAAGGGTGAAGCATACGGCATATTTAAGGAAGCTTTGTTTTATGTATGTAAAGCTCTGGCAATGAAGATGGCAAAGGATGGGGAAGGAGCCTCTAAACTGTTCACCGCCAGGGTAGTAAATGCAAGATCAAAGGAAGATGCAAGAGTTCTTGCAAGATCGGTCATAAGCTCCAATTTAAGTAAAGCGGCGATCTTTGGCTGTGATGCCAATTTCGGACGTTTCCTTTGTGCCATGGGATATTCCGGAATTGATTTTGACCAGGAGGATGTTGAGCTGTTTTTTGAAAGCAGGGCCGGAAGGCTTGAAGTCTTTAAGTATGGTGTTCCCCTTGATTTTGACGAAGAGGAAGCATTAAAAATACTAAAATGCGATGAAGTTACCATTTATATAGATATGCATGAAGGGGACAAGGAAGCAACGGCTTGGGGTTGTGATCTGACCTATGATTATGTTAAGATAAATGCTGATTACAGAAGCTAGGATCATAAATGAAGGAAGGCGAAAAGATGTCAGTTACACAAGAAGAATATATGGAAAAATATTATAAAAAGGCGGAGGTGCTTATTGAAGCACTTCCTTATATAAGAAAGTTTAACCGTAAAGTCATAGTGGTTAAGTACGGCGGAAGCGCAATGACGGATGAGAAGCTTAAAAGGAGTGTTATAGAGGATGTCACCTTACTTAAGCTGGTAGGCTTTAAACCCATTGTGGTACACGGCGGAGGTAAGGATATAAGTGCCTGGGTAAAGAAGGTTGGCAAGGAAGCTCAGTTCATAAACGGTTTAAGGGTTACCGATGCAGAGACTATGGAAATAGCGGAAATGGTTCTTGGCAAGGTTAATAAGCAGCTGGTTGCCATGGTTCAGGGCCTGGGAGTAAAAGCAGTGGGTATTTCCGGTAAGGACGGAGGACTGCTTACGGTTGAGAAGAAATATTCCGAGGGTAAAGATATAGGATTTGTGGGAAACATAACCCGGGTGGATACGAAGATACTTGATGATCTTTTGGAGGATGATTTTCTTCCGATAGTTTCTCCTATAGGTCTTGATAATAAATATGATACTTATAATATCAATGCGGATGATGCGGCATGTGCCATAGCAAAGGCTATGAATGCCGATAAGCTTGCTTTTCTTACAGATATTGAAGGAGTCTATAAAGATCCTGCGGATAAGTCTACCTTCATATCAAGATTAACCGTTTCCGAGGCCAATGACCTGATAGAAGAAGGATATATAGGCGGGGGTATGCTTCCGAAGCTTAACAATTGTACCGATGCCATCGTAAACGGGGTAAACAGGGTACATATCCTTGACGGAAGAAAACCTCATACATTATTGCTTGAGATATTTACCAAAGAAGGTATAGGAACCATGTTCTTCAGGGATGAAGACAAGGAAACCGTAATGTAATGATATAGATCAGAAATGATAATTATATTTATAAAGTCATAAAAGGTGGTGTAACACTTATCATGAAATCAATGAATGAATATATTAATGAAGCAGAGGAGGTTCTGCTTCATACCTATAATCGTTATCCGGTGGTATTTGACCATGGTGAGGGCGTAAAACTCTATGATCTTAACGGAAAGGAGTATCTTGATTTCTGTGCGGGGATCGCGGTATTTGCTCTTGGATATGGAAATGAAGAGTATAATAATGCTCTTAAGGCTCAGGTTGATAAACTTATCCATACATCAAATCTGTTTTATTCCGTTCCGGCCATCAATGCCGCACAGGCTCTTACCGGGGTATCCGGTATGGACAGGGTATTCTTCACCAACAGCGGGGCGGAAGCGATAGAGGGAGCGATAAAATCTGCCAGAAAATATGCTTTTACCAAAGACGGGAATACGGATCATGAAATAATAGCAATGAATAAATCCTTTCACGGACGTACTATGGGAGCGCTTTCCGTAACCGGAAAGAAGCAGTACAGAGAACCCTTCTATCCTATGATAGGAAATATAAAATATGCTGATTTTAATGATTTTGAAAGTGTTCTCTCACAGGTGACCGATAAGACCTGTGCGATCATAATGGAAACCATTCAGGGAGAAGGCGGGATATATCCTGCCAAGGATAGTTTCTTAAAAGATGTACGTAAGTTATGTGACGAGAAGGACATCCTGCTTATACTTGATGAGATCCAATGCGGAATGGGCAGGAGCGGAAATATGTTTGCTTATGAAGCCTATGGTATAAAACCTGATATTCTGACGGTGGCAAAAGCAGTAGGCTGCGGGGTTCCGGTGGGAGCCTTTATGATGAGCCAGAGGGTGGCGGATAAAGCCCTCGTACCGGGGGATCATGGTACCACCTATGGCGGAAATCCTCTTGTGTGTGCTGCGGTATGTGAGGTACTGCGTCAGTTTGAGGAAAGAGATATCCTTAAGAATGTAAACGAGACGGGAGCATATTTATACGAAAAATTAGAGATGCTTATGGGTGAATATGATTGTATTACAGCTCACAGGGGCCGCGGGCTTATCCAGGGAATAGAGCTTGATCCCAATAAGAAGAAAGCTTCACAGGTATGTAAAAATGCTATTGAGAGCGGACTTATCATTATAACCGCCGGCAGCGATATAATCAGATTTATCCCGCCTCTTATCATAAGCAAAGAAGATATAGATAACATGATCGTTCTTCTTAAGCAGGCTCTTGAGAGGGATTAATATATGAAGAAAATGATAAGTGTGATCATTGCTCTGACATTTGTTGCGGCAATGATCATTCTCACAATCGGGATAAAAGATCCTTTATATCTGGGGCAGGAAGGAACGGGGGAAAATACAGCTTCCGTGACTGAAGCAAACAGCCCGGGGAACGTTAAGAATCTCCAAACGGTTAAAGATGATGATACCCTGATCTTATGGTATGCGGATGATAAGCTTACGGATTATGTAACGGATACCGCATTGGCTTACAGAAGTGAAACGGGGATCAAGGTTAAACCGGTGCTTGTAAGCGGCGTGGATCTGCTTGAGAATATAAATCATGCTTCAGTATATGAAGGTGAAGAAGAAAATGGTGAAATACTTTTGGCACCGGATCTGTATATAACCACCCATGATAATCTTATGAAAGCATATTATGCGGGACTGGCAAGTGAAATTACGGATCCCCTTAAAGTCATTAATGCCATAAATTATCCGCAGACTTCCCTGCATGCCATAAGCTGTGCAGGTAAATATGTGGGATATCCTCTGTATTATGAAACCAATTTCCTTCTGTATAATAAAACTTATATGGCTAATATCGCTAAGCAGAATATCGGAGAAGGATCATCGGAAATGTTTCAGGATCCGGAGGTAAGTGAAGAGCCGGAGATTGATGAAAACAATACACAAAGTTCAAATGGTATAACAGTTGTAAATAATATTTCGGGCGAGGGTGAAGACACAGTTTCCGAAAATGAGGTTTATTATGAAGATGAGGGGCCCATGGGAAATGAAGATGTGGCGGCGGATCCCGAGGTTCTTGAGAAACTCTCGACCATGATCCCTTCTACCATTGATGATATTCTAACTTTTGCAAATAATTATGATGCACCGGAAGAGGTGGAGTCTATATTTAAATGGGATGTTTCCGATATTTTTTATAATTATTTCTTTGTGGGAAATTATATGGATGTGGGAGGCGAAGACGGAGATGATAATTCCTTCTTCAATATATACAATCAGCAGGCAGTTGACTGTCTGAAGGTATACCAGAATATAAATCAGTTCTTCTCCATAGATTCCAAGGCCGTAACCTATGAAGGTATTCTTAGGGAATTTATTGAGGGAAAGACAGTCTTTACCGTGGCTACCACAGATGCAATAGCCATGATTAGAGAAGCGAAAAAGAACGGTGAATTTAATTTCGATTACGGAGTTGCCCTGCTTCCGGATATTAGTTCCACCCTTAAAGCAAGAGGTTTATCGGAGACTTCCACTATTGTAATTAACGGATATTCGGGTAATAGGGAAAAGGCTAATGATTTTGCCGAATACATGTCTTATACGAAGGCAGATTCGGTATATAAAAAAGCCGGAAGGATATCCTGCCTTAAGAATATTGTCTATGAAGATGAGGAAATATCAAAGGTTATGCAGGAATATGAGAAATCGGTTCCCATGCCTAAGATGATCGAGGCGGGTAATTACTGGGTACAGCTGGAAATTGCTTTTACGAAGGTATGGAACGGAGAGGATCCGGATGTGACTCTTAAGGAGCTTAATGATACCATGGTACAGCAGATTGACGAGCTTGAGCAGCATGTTTTGACGCAGGAATCCATAAAGATCGGAATAGATTGATGATAAAGTTCACAATTTGAACACTTTTTCTTCACTTTTTTCTCACCGCTAAAATATAAAATAAACACAGATTAAAGATAAGATATAAATATAAAAGCAAAAGGTAAATATTTAATTCGGTGTTAAAAAGGGTGAGATAAAGGAGGAATAGATTATGTATGAATATTATGATTATGAAAACAAAGTTATTCCGGATGAGCAGGAAAGAATAAGAGCTCAGATGAAGGAAAGGGCGGAGAAGGAAAAGAAGGAAAAGAAAAAGGAAAAGCGTAATAAATGGTTTGCCTGTGTTTTATATGCGGTTATCTTCGGAGTTATTGCAGGCGGGGTTTTCCAGGGAGTAAATATTGCAGGTGATTATGTCAGAAACAAGACAGGACTTAATGCCGATAGTAATACGGAAAATAAAGATACCTTAAGCCAGAGACAGGAAACCCTTAAAGCTTCGGACAGCGAGGCTGGAACCGAAGTAAAGTCGGAGAAGAAGGCGTCGGTTAATAAATCCACCGCGTTAACTTCTGTAAGTGCAACAGGTCCAATGGATGTATCAACGGTGGCGGTAAATGTTATGCCTTCCATCGTTTCCATAACCAATAAGGGCGTTCAGGAAGTAAGATCCTTATTCGGACATGGAATACAGGAATATGAAAGTGTCAGTGCAGGTTCCGGGATCATAATAGGAGAAAATGATGAAGAATTGTTACTTGTAACCAATAACCATGTTGTGGAAGGTGCCAATGAACTGTCGGTAAGTTTTATAGATGATGAGGTAGTTGCCGCAACGGTAAAGGGAACGGATTCCGATAACGACCTGGCTGTAATAGCTGTTAAATTGTCCGATATAAAGGACAGTACAATGGACAAGATATCAATAGCAACCATGGGCAACTCAGATGATCTTATCATCGGCCAGCAGGTAGTTGCAATAGGTAATGCATTAGGTTACGGTCAGTCGGTTACTACCGGAATAATAAGCGCTCTGGAGAGAGAGGTTGAAATAGATAATCTTGCAAGTAAGCTTATACAGACGGATGCAGCTATCAACCCCGGTAACAGCGGCGGTGCTCTGCTTAATATGAAGGGTGAGGTTGTAGGTATCAATTCGGCCAAGTTTGCTTCTTCGGAGATAGAAGGAATGGGTTATGCGATCCCTATTTCTTACGCAACACCTATAATAGAAGAGCTTATGAATCGTAAGACAAGAGAGCTTGTTGATAAAGATGATGCAAGTTATCTGGGAATCTCGGGTGTATCGGTAACAGAGGATGTATCGAATTCTTACGGAATTCCCGAGGGTGTATATGTATCCGAGGTTGCCGAAAACGGTCCTGCACAAGAGGGCGGTATCGAGAAGGGGGATGTTATCTGCAAGTTTGACGGAATAACAGTTTCCTCAATGACTGAAATAAAGGAACAGCTTAATTACTATAAGGCCGGTGAAGAGGTTGATATAGTTGTAAAGAGAGCGGATGGTACCGAATACAAGGATGTTAAGATCAAGGTAACACTGGGTAAGAAATCCGAGAGTGAGCTGGCAAATGAAGAAAGTACTGAAAAAGAGAATAATGACGGTAACAACAATAGCAATAACAATAGCAATAACAATAACGGATTCTATGGTAACGGTAATGGAAACGGAATATATATAGATCCTTTCTCAATATTCGGATATTAGAAATAATTAGTCGTTTACATAGCTCCCAATACATTTTATAATTATATAAGTCTGACTAAACGGGCGTCCTTTGGACGCTCGTTTGAGTTAGATAAAATCATACGAAAATAATGATTTGCATATTTATTGGAACGGACAGGTGCGGATATGGGATTAAATCAGATAA
The DNA here is from genome assembly GCA_024693925.1 of Lachnospiraceae bacterium. Taxonomy (GTDB): domain Bacteria; phylum Bacillota; class Clostridia; order Lachnospirales; family Lachnospiraceae; genus UBA2868. The sequence goes on from JAILKH010000190.1 coordinate 26,201, forward strand.
ATCTTACCGAAGAGATCAGTATACCGAAGGGAAATTTTGATTTTGTATATGAGGCTACGCATAATGAACGGCTCTATCTTGAATGTCTTTATGCCGAGCAGCATATGTTGACGGATTATGATGAGTGTCTTAAGGGACTTCGTAAATCTCTTGATATGCTGGGAATAGAGATCGAGAAGTGTAAAAGAGCACAGAAAAATGAGGTTACGCCCCAAGAGGCTCTTCGAAGTATTTTTATTGATCTTAAAAGACTTAAAGGTGGCCGGGGAGACCGTCGAAGAGCCACTAAGAGAAATTTCTTTATCCGTCATATGATAGATTTTGAGAAACAGGAACTTGAGGTATATACCAGTGATCAGATCCGGAAATTTATTGATGAGTATAGAGAAATATATCCTTACGGTATAAAAAATCACGAACTTAAAAATACCGATATGAAATCCGTGGCAAATGATTTCTATAACAGATGCTCGGTGCCTTTTCGGGAAAAGGGATGTGCCAAAGCTTCGGATTGTGCTAATCTTATAAGATTATTTCATGGACTTTTGTGCTTTATCAATTATGTTGATGAGCCCTATGATCCCGATCTTACACCTTATGAAGATTATTATCCGATCCCTGCGGAATATTATGATGAATTGGATCTTCTTGGAGGTTCCAATTACAGGATTTATGTTTCCGGTGACGGCAGCAGATATTTTATGTTCAAGCGCAAGGATATAGAATATATGGATATTCTGGATCCGGATATATACCGGGAACGTCTGTGGGAGCTTGAAAAGATGCAGGAATTATGGAGACGTCTTGCAACCCTTCCCGATTATAAACCTTATGAGGAGGTCGAAACAGGTACCTATGATCATCGCAGAAAGGTATTTGAATTCGTTTCCAGACCCCGTGCACTTTCCGAGCGTGTAATTAAGGAAATGAAGAAGAAGGGACAGCGGGAAGAGCTGGTAAGAGGACTGATCCGAATGCTTAAGCTGATGTTTGGATCGGAGCCCCCGCTTACTCATCTGAGCATTAATCCCGGAAATATATATGTATGCGAAAATGAAGGAGTTTATATACCTTATATAGTTGATTTTGATGAAAAAAGTATACTTCTTAAGAAGCGGGAATATCCCGCGAGGGGAAGGGTTGAGGATTATTTCAACAGCATGGACAAGTTGAAATTTATAGCTCCCGAAATAAGGAATAATCCCGATACCATACCTGAGAATACAAGGGCGGCAGGAATGTATTCTCTTGGCAAGATCATAAAATATATATACGGATCCGATGAAAATAAGGTTAAATCATATGTGGAGGAACTTACGGTAAAGAATCCGGCTAAAAGGATGTCTATAGAAAGAGCGGGTATTTCCTTTGATGAAGAGGTTGTTTATTTTGAACCCACAACAACAATAAATCTGGATTTTCTCACGGAATTCAGATTGCTGATTTTTTCTCCCTATAAGGGGTTTGAGAATTATCATATAAGCGATACGGTTTCCATAGGAAGGATGTACAGTTCATCCGGAAAGGATATTAAGGTAGATTCACCCATTGTATCAAGGACTCACGGGAGATTTGCAAAGACAGAAGGCGGTTTTGAATACAGCGATATGCTGAGTACAAACGGTACCTTTATTAACGGCAGTCTTTTCAGCGTGCCGAGAAACGGTATTAAGCATCCCCATAAGCTTGAAATCGGAGATATTCTTAAGATAGATAATCCCGATTTTAAGAATACCCATAGAAATGCCGTGTTCATGTTTGTTTTAAGAACTTCGCAGATATTAATGCAGCAGCATGAGATATTGCTGGAAGAGGATATGGATATCCTTGTCGGAAGAGAGCAGGGAGATATCATTCTTGCAAATAACAGGGTTTCGAAACAGCATGCAAGGTTTGTTATGAAGGAAGGGATAGTATATATACAGGATATGAACAGCACTAACGGGGTTTTTGTTAACGGAAAACGTATAGATTCCCTTACGGCACTAAATAATATGGATTCGGTCCGTATAGAAGACTATATATTTATTCTTGTAAATAATAAAATTTATTATTATTCTGAAAGGTTTTGACTTTAAACCCGAAGAAAACTGTGGTAAAATGTTCAATGCATAGGGGCCTGCACAGGGAGGCTATATTGAAGAAATACACATTGAAGGTTATATCACTTATGATCCTTTCTTCTGCTTTGTTACTTGTGGCGGGTTGTGCTACAGACGAGGCAGTCATATTACCGGATAGGGAAGTAATTATTTCACAGGAAACCATTAGTAATGAGGAATCTGACAGGGATGGAGTGATCCCGCAAGAGGATAACGGGACCGGCAGTATTGTTCCGCAAAATAAGGATAACGGTGCCGGAAATACTGATGTGCTAAATAAGGATAACGGTGCCGGAAATTCTGATACGCAAAATAAGGATAACGATGCCGGTAGAACCGGTTTTGGTGAAGAAGATGATTATTCTGCCATAAGCAGGGTTACTGTCTATGTCTGTGGGGCTGTTGTGAATCCCGGAGTCTATACCCTGGACCCGGAAGCCAGGATAGTAGATGCGGTAGAAATGGCAGGCGGAATGAATGAAGAGGCAGATCCCGATTATATTAACCAGGCGCTTTTGTTAACGGACGGAACCAGGATATATATTCCCACAAGGTCTGAAACTTCCGAATTATCACCGCTTAAAGAATATGGACAGGCATCGGTAAACCCAGGTGCAGGGGGAGTGCCCGGTAAGCAGGTTTTAAGTTCGCAGGGGCAGGATGAAAATTCTGCAGGGATTGTAAATATCAACACCGGTTCTTTGCAGGAGCTTATGACTTTGCCGGGAATAGGGGAAGCCAAGGCGGGACTTATAATCGAATATCGTGAAAGTAACGGCGGCTTTGCAAGGATAGAAGATATAATGAAGATCAACGGGATCAAGGAAGGTATGTTTAATAAGATAAAAGACAGGATCAGTATTTAAGGGGGAAAAGTATGAAGCGGGTATTGGTAGTTGATGATGAGAAGATCATTGTAAAGGGTTTCGTATTTGCTATTCAAAATGAGGATACGGAAGTTGACGCTGCCTATGATGGGGAGGAAGCTCTTGAGATGATCAGGAATAAGGAATACGATATTGTGTTTCTGGATGTTATGCTGCCGAAGCTTGACGGCTTTGAGGTATGTAAAAAAGTAAGAGAATTTTCTTCGGTTCCCATAATCATGGTTACAGCGAAAAATGATGATTCCGATAAGATAGCGGGACTTAATTTCGGGGCGGATGATTATATTACCAAGCCCTTTAATATCGGAGAAGTTAAGGCCAGAATGGAAGCAATATTAAGAAGGACCGGTTCTAAGAAGAATAAGCCGGCTAAGGTCACTGTACCGGATCAGGTTCTTGAGATCAGTGATATGAGACTTGAGAGAAACAATAAGCGTTTGTATATAAACAATAAAGAAGTAAATATTACAGTCAAGGAATTTGAAGTACTGGATCTGCTTGCAAGTAATGCGGGGAAGGTATACAGCAGGGAAAAACTGCTGGAGATAATATGGGGCCTGGATTATCCCGGGGGTTCAAGAACGGTTGATGTACATGTCAGAAGGTTAAGGGAAAAGATAGAAGAGGAGCCGAGTGAGCCAAAGTATGTTCAAACAAAATGGGGTGTCGGGTATTATTTCCGCGGTTAGGGGAAAGTTTAACAGAATTAAGCTGTTCAGGAGCCTGGGGGTACGTATATTTTTGATCATATGTATCGTAGGTATCGTACCCGCGGCTATATTACGTAATATACTTTTAAACAGTTATGAAACAAGAGCCATATCAGTGAGAAAGGGTGAAATTCAGAATCAGTGTATGATCCTGGCCGATCATCTTGTTACCTATGGATATTTAACAGATCAGTCTTCCGAAGTAGTTAATGCTGAACTGGAACAATTCTCATCTCTATATAATGGTCGTATTATGATCATTGACGGTAATCTTAAGATAATCAAGGATACTTATTCCATTAGTCAGGGCAAGATAATGATATCGGAAGAAATATTGCGCTGCTTTGACAAAGATACCATTTCAAAACATGATAAGATAAACCAATATATTGAATTTACCACACCGATAACGGATCATGAAACCGGAACCGTACTTGGTGTTATTCTTACGAGCATTTCTACCGAAAGTATAGCCAAGACGATAGAGATAATGAGTCGACAGGCATACATTTTCGAAATAATTATTTCGGTTATTATCATAAGTTTTTCGTTTTTTGTATCCATAAGTCTTATTAAACCCTTCAGGGATATAAATACTGCGATAATTCAGGTGGAGGAAGGCTTTACGGAAGAGAAGATATCGGTTCCCGTATATAATGAAACGGAATCCATTGCGGCTTCTTTTAATAAACTTACGGAGAAGATGAACACACTTGAATCCTCTCGTCAGGAATTTGTTTCCAATGTCTCTCATGAATTAAAAACCCCCATTACCTCCGTTAAGGTGCTTGCCGATTCTTTATTGTCCCAGGATAATGTGCCGGTAGAAATATACCGGGAGTTTATGGAGGACATCACCAATGAGATAGATCGTGAGGATAAGATCATTAACGATCTTCTGTCGCTGGTTAAGCTGGATAAGCAGGCGGGAAGTCTTATGAATATTTCCGTTGTTGATATAAACAGTATGATCGAGGACATAATAAAGAGAGTTCGTCCCATAGCGGACAGGGCAAAGGTTGAACTTATTCTTGAAAGTATACGCCCGGTAAGTGCGGAGATTGATGAGATAAAGCTTTCCCTGGCTATAATGAATGTGATAGAGAACGGAATTAAATATAATAAAGAAAACGGATGGGTGAAGGTTAGTGTAGACGCCGATGCCCAGTTCTTTACGGTTATAATTTCGGATTGCGGTATCGGTATCCCTCAGGATTCACTGGCTCACATATATGAAAGATTTTATCGCGTGGACAAATCCCACTCAAGAGAGATAGGGGGTACCGGTCTTGGACTTGCCATTACAAGAAATACCGTTCTTATGCATGACGGAGCTATCAAGGTTGAAAGCAGTGAGGGAGTAGGAACCACTTTTACCATAAAGATACCTAAAAATCACGTGACAGTCGTTCCCAAACCGGATACAGTTTCCGGGAAAAGTAAAAAGCCGAGGGTCTCCAAGGCAATAAAAAATGTTATGATGGTCTTTCTGATTTCCGGGCTGATTTTTGGCCTTTCCGGATGTGCTCATAACAAAGAAAATTCGGTCGCCGCTTCGGAGAATGTTTACAGTATTTATTATCCGGTGAAAGAAAACAGAGGTGTGAAGCCGGTAAAGAAGGAATTATTAAGTCAAAACAGTGATGAGATCATTAATGAACTCCTTGATCTTATGTCGGATCAGCCCGGAGATTATGAACTTAAACCTACCATTCCGGAGGATGTTCCGGTTTATTCCGTGAGCTTAAATGAAGGTTTGCTGGTTCTTGATTTTGGCTCTGAGTATTATAAGATAACCGGCCGGGAAGAAATCCTAAGGCGGGCGGCTATTGTAAGAACCCTTGACCAGTGTTCGGAGATAAAGGAGATATCTTTTACCGTTGAGGGTTCTCCGTTAAATGATTCCGGTGGGAACCCTGTGGGAATGATGACCGCCGATATGTTCATTGACAATGCGGGGGATGAGATAAATTCCTATGAGCGTATTAAGCTGGTACTTTATTATGCCAATGAGGAGGGAGACAGACTTATTAAAACCACGGAAGCCATTGCGTATAATTCAAATATTTCCATGGAGAAGATAGTAAGCGAACGAGTGCTGTCCGGGCCTTTGTCATATGGAGTATTTCCGGTTACAAATCCTGAAGTGAAGCTCCTAAGTGTTTCTACTAAGGACGGAGTGTGTTATGTAAACTTAAGTAAGGAGTTCCTTACTAAGAAGGGTAAGCTTTCCGATGAAGTAGTATTATATTCTTTTGTTAATTCCCTGACCGAGCTTCCAAATGTTAATAAGGTACAATTTATGATAGATTCGGAAACCGAGATTTCTTTTGGAGATCATACTTATTTGGATGAACCC
>JAILKH010000198.1 GCA_024693925.1 Lachnospiraceae bacterium
TGCCGATGCCTATGATGAAGAAGATGGAAGTGATGAACGAATCAAACAATTCCGTATGAATGTAGCGGAATCTTTTGGTATGTTTAACAGTTCGATCTCCAGGGTTATTGATTATTATAATTCACGTAATCCCGAAGGACCGGTGGAATCGGCTTCCATTACAGGTTATGCCGAATCTTTCCTTGGTCTGACCAAGCTTATGAGCAATGAACTGGGGATTCCGGTAGATAAGCTTTCCAATAAAAGTTCGGATATTTTTTCGGGTCTTAATGAAGGCGGTCCGTATATTGGATGTATAGGCGCGGCAATAGAGCCTATGGATTTTATACCGGATATCCATAGCGATAGGAAGAAGGGTAAAGTCAGGAAGGTTGGTCATACTGCCGCAAAGGGTAAACCTGTGGCGGGAAGTGCAACGGGACCTAATTATCTGGCCATTGGAATCGGTGTATTAATACTCTGTCTTATAGTATCTGCAATATTGTTTGCGATAACTATGATACCTTATATGGCTGCTGAAAGGAAGAATAAGCAGTTAACCCAGAGAGAAGCGGAGCTGGCTCCGGTACAGGAGGTTTACTGGAATAAGGTTTATGCCGAAGAGTATTATAAACAGGCAGCTGCCATGGATGGGTTGGTCACCACCCCCAATGATAATCTGCCAAGATTCTTTACAGAGCTTGAAGAGAAATTACCTTCTACCGTTAATGTGGTATCTTTTATAGCTGATGATGATAAGGTTACCATGAATATGAATCTTGAATCCAAGGAAGCGGCAGCAATGGTTATTGAACAGCTCAGGACTTTTGACAGCCTTATGTGGGTAGATGCCAGAGCATTAACGGAAGAGATCAACGAACTTGGGGGTTCAGTAGTCAATACAACAGTCACCTGTACATATGCACCATTACCTGTTGAACCTGTTGGGGAGGAACAGCCTGCCGAGGCACAACAGGGTGAAAATGCCGGACAGGAGGTGACTGAGTAATGAAATACGTGATGACTAAACGTGATATTATGCTCATTATGATAATAATAGGTATTCTTATTGCCGGTGGCACCTATTACTTTGTTTATATGGGTTATACGGTTAAGACCGAGGAATTAAAGGTGTTAAACGACGGCCTTCAAAGCAGAGTGGATGTTTTACAGAGTATTGCCGATCAACAGGCGGAACTTGTTCAGGCCACGAATGATTACAATGCTAGGGTGGAACAGATAATGGAGAAATATCCTGCTGATTTCAGAGATGAAGACGGATTTATGATGGCAGTGGATATGCAGGCGGTTTCTCCTTTTGAAACCGTAAGTGCAGTAACTAATACGGACGAAGCTGAGTTATACAGGTTCGAAGATGTTAAGACAAAGACTGATGAACTTGTAAAAGGATATATTCCCGAACAGAATGCAGCAGCGGCGGCGGCAGCTCCTGCCGAAGGGGAAGAAGGACCGGAGACAGCCATAGAGGAAAGTCAGCCGGCGCCTGATCCCGCAGTAGCAGCGGCAACGCTTCCGGGTCTTATGTATAAGGATACCACCATTAATTGTACCTGTGACTATGATGCATTTAAGAATGCGGTGGCATATATTCTTGACAGAAATGAGAAGCACAGTATAACCATACAGGCGGTTTATGATATAACTACCGGCACCATTGCTTCGGCATATAAGATAAGATCACCTTATGTAGTTAATACAGATAAGGTATATGTTGAACCGGATGTTCCGTTTATAGTTCAGGGGACGGATAACATCTTCGGAACGATTTCGCTGGAAGACAGCAGAGCAGTAACATATGGGACAACAAGGGAGGCTAATGGCGAAGAGAATAATGAAATGACCGAAGAAGTATCGGAAGAGGCAGAAGAAAATGCCGAGGCATCCGAAGAAGATTGATAAAACAAAAGAAAGGAGGAACCATGATATGTGTGGAAGGAATAAAACAGGCAACGAAGGCTTTAGTTTGGTGGAGCTGCTTCTTGCGGTAACAATACTTGCTATAATCGTGGTTCCTTTATTGCATGCATTTTTAACATCAGCCAAAATAAATGCAAAATCAAAGGAAGAATTAAGACAAACATCAGTTGCACAGGATATTATGGAAGGCCTTAAGGCTTATTCTGTAGAGGAACTGGCTTATGAATTTAATTTTCCTCTTGGTGGGATCAAAGAATATAACGGTAAGTTCCAAGTGGTGGATCCTGCTATTATATCAGGGGGAGTAGGCGGTGGAAACGTCCTTGAATTAAATGATAACGGAAGCGGTATATTTGTTGATATTGCTGCCGATAAAAGCGTTACGGGCGTTGGAGATCCTAATGCAGATCATAATTTCACCAACAGGGCTGACGGAAAGTATTATTTTGCAATAAAGAATATGAATCTTGCAGATACATCGGATCCTGCCAATGCATATATGCAGAATGCGGATGTTGATGTCCTTATAGTTGCTGATGCAAGTGCTTATAAGGATGCGGGGGTTTCACATAATTCTTATAATCATAACAGTACACAGCTGATAGATATTCCTCTGATGAATACATATACCGATGCTTTTTATGTTGAAGACAGTGATACGACCACAAACCTGGCAGCGGCACAGTGGTTTAAGAACAAATATTACGCGGCCAATACATCGGTATCGGTGAATTCGATTTTGCCTAATGTACAGAAGACAATAAAGATTAAATCAGAAATGACTGCAGGGGCGGCACATGGGGGAAATGACCGTTATACGGTAAATGTATCTACGGAATATACGCTTCATGATCCCGGAATCGTTTCGCCGGAAATATATTCAACTTCATCTCTGGCTTTTGATAACATATCAACAGGTGAGAAGCTGGATAATGTATATCTTTTCTACCAGCCCGTTTATCACAGCAGCAGTGCTTACGGTACGTTAAAGGACAGAATAATATATGAACCCGGAGCAGGAACACAGACAGATTGGTATATTGTAAAACAGGGCTCAACATCTGTTTATGCCGATGAAGAAGAGAATTATGTTTGTTCGGTGGAGATAAACGGTAATCAGGATACTGTGGGAATGATAAAACATAATCTGGACTATAATTCTGTTACAAACACCCCGGTTGCTTTGTCCAAAACCGAATGGAGTCTTGCCGGAAGCGTACCCAGATATGAATTGTTCGGTGAGACCACCAAGGACAGAATATATAAATGTACAGTGTATCTATTTAAGAAAGGTACTATAGACGGTTGGTTGGGAAGTACTCCTTATGACTTCAGTAAGGCCCTGGAGAAGCTTGAAGGTAACATGAGATAATTCGGAGGTTTGATAAAAAATGCGTACAATGTTAAGGTCGCTAAAAAAGAATAACAGAGGTTCGGCAATTGTACTTGTTATTGTTGCTCTGGCTTTTGTGGGGATACTTGCCGGAACTATCATGTGGATGTCACTTGCCAATTTCCAGATGAAGGCTACGGATCAGGCAAGTAAGGTAAGCTTCTACAGTGCGGAAACCGTATTTGAACAGATCGTAGCGGGGCTTCAGGGAGCATCTTCGCAAGCTACGGCGAATGCTTACAGAAAGGTTATGCAGAATTATGCATCGGAAGCAGCTTCCGCAGAAAAGGATGGAGAGAGAAAATCAAGATTTATTAAGTATTATAAAGAGGAGCTGGTTAATATTCTGCATGATCCGGGAAGTTCAGGCCTTTATGACGAAAGTATTATCCGGGGGTATCTTGATTCCGGTCTCCAGACAAGACTTGATCCCACTAATCCTGTAGAAGGAAACAGCTTAACAATGAGTGGTGTAATGGACGTCACCGGTGATAATTATGATTACATTACATTAAGAGGTTTTGCATTAAAATTTACGGATGATAAGGGATATTATTCGGAGATTGAGACGGATATTATGATGACAGCACCGGATATTTCATTTACCATGTCTTCCACTTTGCCGGATATCTTTAAGTATGCACTTATTGCAGATGATAAGCTTATCCGTTCAACAGGTGGTGTTTCCAAGGTGAACGGAAGTATATATGCCGGTGAAGAAGGTCTTACGTTAAATGCCGGCGCAATGAATATAAATAATGCGGATTATGTAATATCCATGGGACCGGTAGTGGTTAAGGATGCCGGAGGTAAGCTTAATATAGCTCATACGGATTCCAACGTTAAAACACAATTCTGGGCTAAGGATATTGATATAACAAGTTCGGACAGGAAGACTGTTAAGGGTGGAAGTCTTGATGTAAACGGTGATATTTATGTTGAGGATGATCTTACCATTGAGTCGGGAAAGAGTAAGGTTAAGCTTACCGGAAAATATAAGGGATATGGTAATTCGGAAACCGAGGCGGCAAAGAGCAGTGCTATTATGGTAAATAATCTTGAGAGTGAAATAGACCTTTCCGGATTAAGTGATCTTACACTGGCCGGATACTCTTTCATAAGTCTTGAGAAATATTATACGGATCCGGCTACTGCACAGTTATATTCTCAATTGGCAGATCAAAGTAAGGTATCCGCAAATGATATTAGAATGGGAGAATCCATTGCAGTTAAAAGTGATCAGGTGGCGTTTCTTGTTCCGGAAGAATGTGTATGGGTAACCAAGGATAAGAAGACCACCACCATGTCTCAGAATCCTTGTATTTACGGTGACGGAACAGAGATCACCCAGCTTATCAATAAATATTGCGGCGGTGATGTAAATAAGGTCTACAGGAACCAGGATCCGACTTATAAGGGCAGATCAACGGATCCTTATGAGCTTTTTAATGTTATGTTTGATAAGGAATTGTCAAACGGTAAGACCCTTAGTGATTATGTTAATGATATAAGTGATATATCGTCTGTATTTAATTCAAAGAGCGGTACCGTTGTTGTTTATTATTATATGAAGATGTCTGTTGATAAGGCGGCAGATTTCATTCAGAGTTATTATAAAGATAATGCGGATAAAATGAAGAATTATATGGCGGTTTATTCGTCACAGCTTAATCTTCCCGTAATAGTTAATACCCAGGGAGCATATCTTGCAGGTGAAATAGCAGGTGTAGATACGGATGATACAAACAGGATGAACGGTCCGAATATTAAAGATGCCACAAAGAAACAGAAGCTCAGCGATGATATTGTTTCATATAAGGCAATAATATCATCATTAACTACTAAGCTTAAAGAGGCCGGCTACGTCAATCCTACTATAGAAACCAATAATCCGCAGTCTCAGGTGTTTGATAATCTTATAGATATTTCCAAGATAAATAATTTCCTTGTTTCTGCCGGAACCACCGCAAAGTTTACACTTGATGACGGATATAATGCCATAGTTACCAAGGCTTCCAATTATGAATATAACGGTGATAATAAGTGCCGTTTGATAATCTCCACCGGAGATGTTACCATTAAAGGTGATTTCACAGGCGTTATTTTTGCCAAGGGAAATATAGATATAGCTTCCGATTGCGAAGTTACAAGTATAGTAAGAGCAGCCGTACCGGATGATGCCAGGTCTGAGCTTGTAAGAGTATTACAATGTCCTTTCAATACAAGCGGAACGGCAATAGGAAATACCCAGCCGCTGGATTTCTTCAGGGACGGTACCTCATATGTACTTGCCGGAACCAATGTAAGCCCCAGAGATACAAGTGGTTTGACCAGTAATAAGGTGGATGTTTTAAGTACGGTAAATTATAAGAACTGGATTAAAAAATAGCAGTTAGGCTATGTATAATATTATTTTATGGGAATGATCTATGAGAAGAGACAACAAAGGTTTTTCTTTAATTGAATTAATTGTGATTATGGCTTTGATCGGTATTCTTGGTACTTTCTTTATTACCAATCTTGGAGCGATCAATTACACTGCGGCAAAAGGATGTGCCAATTCCATAAAAACCGCGATCGGTAAGACCCGTATCAAGACAATGGGGAAGAAGGAAACTTATCTATATATATATAAAGACGGAAACCGGTATATGAGTAAGACCGTCAATAAGAGTTCAAAGACCTCAGAAGGTATAAAGGTGGATTCAACGGATGAACTTACCGACAGAAAGGTAAGCGTCAGTTATAAGATAAAGAAGAAGGATGGTTCATATACTTCGGATTCACAGATAAGCGGCAGTAATTATTTATTGATCGGTTTCAATCGTGAGACCGGAAAAGTGGATGTTTCCGGTGATACAGTATCCTTTGATACTGTATCAGCCGACCTGTCTCCGGCTAAGGATATTACAACGGGAGATGATGCAACAAATATTATAATTACGGTTATTTCCGGTCCCAATAAATATGAGATAAATCTTCATGTAGCCACCGGTAAGGTAGAAATGGCCAAGCTGTGATCTTGCCCGGAGGAAGGTAATAATATAAAAACAGGTTGGCTGATAGAGTTGAGTCAGGGTTTTTATAAGGTAGTTTGAAATATTGTATTAAGCATTGAGCCGGCACAAAGGCAAGATCATTAATCTGACTTTTGATGTCATAGCAGAAGGGGTTAAAGGAATGAAAATATCACGGAATAATAAAGGTTTTTCATTGGTAGAGCTTCTTATTGCGGTTGCTATAGCTGCAATAGTGGGAGCATCGGTATTTGGTTTTATGACGGTGGGCGCCAAAACCTTTGGGGTAACAAGTACAGATGTTAACATTCAGAATGAGGCCCAGCTTGCCTTTAATCAGATACAGGATCTTGTTATCGATACTGTGATCGGTATTGATTATGTTTATTATGAAGGTACGAATTCCGATGATGACAGTCATAAGGTGGCAACAGATGCTGCTATACCTGCAACCGCGGCCGGTAAAAAGCTCATTATGTACAATTCCTTAGCTTCAGGACGGAATGTTTATGAAATAATCTGGAAGAAAGATGAAAAGAAATTGTATTATAGTGAGTATAATGTGGCAATTGATTCCTCAGGCGGAGCCGATAAAGTTGTAAAGGGTGCAAATATTGTTAAGGAGGCTCTTCTTGGAGAATACGTAACAGGTTTTGTTGCCGATGTAAGTCAGGTGGAAACAAAACGAGTTGTAAGACTTGAGCTTACATATACAAAGGGGAACAAGAATTATACATCAGCTCATAATATTACTCTTAGAAATAAGATCGTTTCCGGTAATGTGGTACCTTCTTATATGGTCAGTGATAACACTGTGCCTTTGTCAAAGAATATTGAAGGTCCTGAAGAAATATATATGGAACCCGGTGATGTTTCGGAAATAAATGATTCATATGTTGTTAAAGATGTATTGGGAAATGTAAGTACCGGCATGTCCAAACATTGGGATATAGTTAAGACTGACGGTAGTTCCTCGAAATCAACAGCTAATGGTTCCCGTATTACTCTGGGAGGCAAATTAGAAGTATCGGCCTATGAAGACAGTGATTTCATCATAAGAGTAACTACAGCGGACGGATTGGCTTCCAAGGAAGTAACGGTTAAGATAATCCGCATAAATACAATAGATGGTTTGGAATGGACTTCCGAGGGTTCTATCGGAACCGGTGAAATAAGCGGAGGAAGTGCATCCCCGGAAGATATTATAGAAGGAGAGTCTTTCAAGATAACTGTTACGGGAGTAAGCGGAACAAATCTGGGTGCGATATCCTTTAACGGTAACACTGTTGATAAGAAGGTTGTATTTATTAAAACAAAGGGAGAAGATCTGTTTGATATTACCGAACAGGACGGTACTTCCTGTAAGTGCAGGATGAAAGATTCCTTTGGTACGTCTTCGGGCTGGGTTGCCCATAGTTCGGGAACTAAAACCTGGGAGAACAGCGATATTGCGGTTACAGCTGTATCCGTATATTCCCTTGGCGGCAGAGGTTTCAGTACTGCTAATCTCAGTACTCCCAATATTTCGTTTGCTGATTTTGATTATACATCAGCTACTTCAAATCCTACTTCTGTAGGTGCATCAACCTTTAAGAGTGCAAACAGATATATGAACAGTACAGGTGTTGCTCCTGTATTTGCGACCTGGACAGGTAAAGCATATAAGACTAAGTCAAGCTTTAATATAAAGGTACCTGAAGACAGTGATCTTGAGAGAGGGGTTGAAAAGGTAAATACCAATTCGATATTGTTCTCTCAGAACGGTGTGGGAGTAAGCCTTGATGCTTTTACCAAGCTGGATGACGGAACACCTATTAATACTCTTGAATATGTTGCGGTATTGGATTATACCTTACTTGAGATACATCATAATGAGGATGGGTCTACAACGGAGACTACAAAACAGCATTTTTATGATGCGGAAAATACCGTTGCAAATTATGATAAAAACTGGAAGGTAAATTGCCCCAAGTTTGATAACGCCGATACTACATATATAAGTAAATACAGTCCGAATTCGGAATTTGTATATACTGCAACGGCTTATCTTATTAAGGTTACGGATATACCCGGCTGGACTACGGCTTCCGCAGGTCATACGTATACTTCCGGTAATTGCTGCGTGGTAATGGGAGCAGATCCGTTAATTACCGAGGATGTATTAAAGAAAGCCAAATATGCAAGTACACCGGCAACCTTCCATTACTATAATCTTCAGTTTAGTTTTGATAATGTAAATGCTGCGGATAATATTATCGTATCCGGGCAGAATAATGAAAGAGCAGCAATATATCTTAAGGAATTCGGTAAAGTTTATGATGCGGAACAGCCTTATAATCTTTATCTGGGATTTGATTATTCGACTCAGTTTAATCAGTGTACAGCCTTGTTTAATTCCGATAAATGGCATTATATGAAAGCAAATGAAGATGGCACCTGGAGTTATGCAGAGGATAATTTTGTAAGTACGATAGCTTCGTATATCGGTCAGGGGCAGGCAACGGACAAGAGATTATCATTAACGAATTATAAGTTTAATGATTTTTATAACAAGGATTCTGGACACTTAAGGATTGTTCCCAAGTATACCGACTCCAGGAACAGCGAATACATTTATAATAACTATATTGATGTTTATATCTGGAATATTACAATTCCGGAGTTCAATATTGCAAAGGACGGAAACGATAATAATAAAAAAGTAGCAGAGCAGCATTCGTACTTCCCGGTACCTACGGATTATAATTTCGGCAGTCTTTCCGTGGGAAGGCAGACCGTATGGAAGGGAGCATTGCTTAGGGGAAATAACAGAAATGTAGTGGATTTATATTATACATTATCCAGAGTCGGAGAACTTGATTCGGATAAGCCAAGTTACAATCTTAAGCTTGAATATATGGATACAAGCACTAATAAGTATACAACTGTTGCGGAATACAGTTGCGGTTTCGATGATCGTGAATGGAAACAGATAAATTAGCATTGGTCAGGTACAGATAGATTTATCTTTGGAAATGAAAGGGAGAGATGATCTTGAATAAAAAGATAAAAAGTGAGTCAATCAAAATGAGGTCTAAAAGAAAGCTGAGTGGGATTATGGCAGCTGTGCTTGTGGTTACCGGTTTGGGGACAGTTACATATTTCCAGGGCAAATCAGTACAGGCAAAGGATACACTTGAGAGTATATCTCAGGTTGTGAACAGTATTAATGATGATAATCCTTTTACTATTCTGGAAGTTGTGCCCGATAGTGTCAGCTTTGATCATATTGCATTGAAAAATGCCTATGGAGAAGATTATGTTGTCTCCGGAAACCAGACCATGGGTTATATGGGATATTATGTAAAGGGAAGTGAGCCTATCAGACAGGATATGGATAATATTCTTAATGATAAGGGAGGAGATAATTATATAGGTGATCCTTTATCTTCTTATGAGTATTCAACTCTTAGTGATTCAAATCTCAGATATAATATGTTTAAGGCTTTTGCCAATCCGCTGGTAAGCGATAACAGTTCAATAGCGTATAATGACGGAAGAAATAATTCTAATTCCAAGCCGCTTTATATCAATGATAATGACGGTTATTATGAGATACGGCAGGGGGAGACTCTGGATTCTAATATTCTTGGATCATCTGGCAGCGGAAGTCTGTCGGAAAACGGGTTTGATACATATGTTGAAGCCGAAGGTTTCAGTGAACTTAAACGTGATTACAGTGGTGAATACGGCGAAGCATATGTTGATACCGCGGCAGGTTATATGACAATGACCGAGGAAGAATACGGTAATTATATTAAGAGGTATGACAGTATAGGCGGAAGAGTTGTATCCGAAAATGATACTGCGGATGATTCATCAGAAGAGGAATATACTGATATAGCAAGTGTATTTCTTGGGAATTATTTATCGGGAGAAGAGACCAGAAGTGTTGAAGAAGGTGTATACATTGATGATAATTTCTGTTATGTATCCTTTAATAAGGTATACAGTGATCCGGATGGCAGAGTCGATGTTAAGGCAGGATATGACAGAGCTTATGGAGAGTTCGATCCTAATTTATTGTATGTCGGAGATTCCGGAGAGGCAAATGTTTATGCCAGCTTCAGATATGATGAAAATCTTACCGGAGGATATACCGCAAAGGTAGTTGATGAGCTTACGGCACAGGATCTTAAAGAATACAGGGATATTAACGGAGACAGAGTGCCTGTTTATACATTTGATGAGGAAACTCAGGTATATGTATATGCAGGTGATATTTGTGATGTAATAAATGATCTGTCAGCTTCCGTTCCCAATGAGAATAAAGGCTATGTAAAAGCCAGAAGCTATAACGGTTTTTATACTTTTGCAACCATTCTGATGGATGATAATATCGTAAAAGAAGAGCCTGATAAAGACATTATTCTGAATAATGATAATAATATTCATATAGTTAATGATCCCGTTATCGAGGATGTTGAAGGAACCATTATATTACAGGATGATGAAAGCAGTGACAATAGTACTGTATCCGGAGATGATGTTAAGGATCCTGAGGATTCGACATCGAATAACAGTGTAGATACCGATGATGAAGATGATGAAGAATTAAGTTCCGATAAGACTTATTATACGCTTTCTTTTACGTATGTTGCCGAGCCGGAAAATAATTCAGAGGAGCCTTTATATTGTGTTAATGAGTTTAAGGCAATGAGTGCTGAGAACGGTGCGCAGTATATGTTGGATAAGGATTCGGAGTACGGTCCTATTGTGTCTAATGTTACGGGACGTGGTGTGATAACTGTTTGTGATTCCAATATGTATGATTGCTTTATATATGATTATGGTTACGGAAGAGGTAATTATGCATTTAAGGGAGTAGCACCCGGAAAGGATATGCTGGTATCTGAGGCTGATGCGGGCGTATATAAGATAAGAGGGGCAAAGATATATTATCGTATTAAGATTACAAACAATGAGTGGTTTAAGAGATTTGTGCTGGACAGAGAGGAAGGGGAGCAGTGTGACAAGCTTCCGGTAAAGGTTAATACGGTAAAAGCCTCCGAGTTAACCGTTAATGATATAATTAATTCCAATCTCATTACCATTATGTCTGCAGAGTCCCGTTTCTGCATTGGAAATAAGTATAATGATTATATATATGAAAAGAATGATATAAGTTATAATTCTTTAACAAATATATTGAATGTTGCAGTCAAGGATTCCAGACCTGTGATAGCAGATCACAGGATAGCTGATGTTTATGAGAAGGCCCTGGAAGAGGCTTACGGAGATCTTGCGGAGCCAAATGCATATACTTTGGTTAAGGCTCTTACTATGTCTAAGAGTGATATTTCCAATTATTATGATACTCTTATGACCATGAGTGAGATAACCTTTGCCAATAATCAGAAATATAACAGCTTTAAGGATTATGTATCCGTAAGTAATAATTATGTAAATGAAAATATTTATATTTATGATTATGTTAGTAATGGTCAATATAATCTATTCCTTAACGATATATTTATGAATGCGTTTGATAATGAGGCTGCGAACGGCAATTTCTCGGAGGTAAAGATAGATATTGAAACCGAGAATCTTTTCCGTAAGGCAGAGAAATTGTCCCAGCTTGATACTACCGTTTCACAGGCTACAACCATTAGGTATATAATCGGTTTTAATCAAAAACGTATATCTGTCCAGAATAAAGGTGTTATGCGTATACTTGAAATTGAACCTTGTGCAGCCTGGAATCTTTCCACGGATACAAATGAAGTAGATACCGATGGAACATTATTGGGAACCAAACTGTATGCTTCAAGAAGGAATCCTCAGACCAATAAGACAGAGAAGGTAACGGTAATAGACCAGGAAGGTGCCCAGATCAGGGTTACGCGTATGTCTTCGGCAGAGTTTATCGGAAGGATAGAAGATATTAATGTTGATTATGATATGATCTATTTTGGTATGAATATATCTAAATTCAACACAAGAAAAGTCAGATCCTCTGATTATTGGAATGCTAATCCGAAACGTATTACAGAGGAAGAATTAAATCTGTATAATAAATATAAGAACAGTAATAGCAGTATGGTTCCTACAATAGTAGATTATAATGATCTTAATATGGATGGTCTTGTATATACGAATGTAGGTGATTATGCATATATGAGAATTCATATTGCAGGTATGCTGGACAGTGAATATTACAGCAATAACAAGAATGTGGGAGGTGTAAGGTCCTCAACGGAAATAACTCAGGGTGGAGAACTGTATAAAACAAGATATAGCGGAAATGATATAACCGAAGAGAAAGTCAATGCTCTTGAGGATTTTGTTGATGCCGGATATCCCATAGTTGTTGATGATGATTTCTATATGTCAGATAGCAATAATGAAAAAGTGGTTAATACTTATCGTATAGACCGTGCTTCGTATATGTATAAGTTCCTGGATGATGTTAAGGGTGAAGATAATGTGTTTAGTTTATCTAATTTATCACCTAAGTTATTTAGTTTTTATTTGAATCTTGCAAAACCTGAGATCAGTATGTCCGGTCTGGCTTATGATTCCATGAGTAATCTTGTAACCAGAGGGGCGGATGCAGAAGATGGTTATTTCTATCTTCCCTTTAATTTCACCGTTTCAAATAAGGCCGGTGTAAGTTATGACGGACAGTTCCTGGCCGGTTTATATTTAGATATTAATTCTGATGGTAAGTATTCGGAACAACAGGAAGGGGTTGATTTCACCAGCCTTAAAAAACATACCGATGATGGTGATGTTGAGGTTAGTAAATCCGGAAATTATTATGTGGTAGAACCCGGGTATACTTATTATGGGCAATACAGGTTGTCCGGGGGACAGACAGGTGTAGTACCCTGGCGAATAGTTGTAAAGCAGGATGGAAATACATCAAGAAGAGCCAATGCTACGGGCTATTATCAATTGTCCAATGCTAAACCTACTGTAAAGATATTACAGGTTAATTCGGTATATGCCAAATGTATTGATTACGGAAAGAGAAATGAAATAATGTCAAGCCATTATACATATGGCGACAATTATAAAAATCCAAACAGAAATTATACTATTTACGGAACCTATGATTCTAACTGGGACATGGAGGAGACCATGGCTAACGGTAAGGCTAAGAAAGCCCGGGGAGTATCTTCACAAAATGATGCGGAGGTTATGTTCTATGAATTAATGACTGCAGATGTGATTCCTTACGATATTGAAATAGAGACTATCAGCTGTACAGAGTTTGGAGCTAAATCAAAGACCTTCAGGGAGAAAGCTGCAAGTTATCTCAGTATAGCTCAGGATGATGTTGCCAATCTGGATACTAATCAGAGAATAGAGATAAAAGAGTATGTGGATGATCTGGTTAATCCTAATACTACAACTTATGATTTGGATCTCTTCAATAAGATGGAAGATGAGTATTATGATTATCTTGCCGATTACGATATGGTTATTATGGGCTTTGGTGATGCTTATGTACCGCCTAACAGAATTGGTGTTTCAGCAATAAAGAAATTTGTTGCCACGGGTCACAGTATTCTGTTTACACATGACTGTACATCCATGATGAGCACACTTATAGATGTTAATGGATATAGTCATACTACGGCAGCTGAGAATTCAGATACCGGTAAAAAGAAGGATATTAAAGTTGTCAGCGGTTATGATACAGATACCGGATATGAGTGTAATATTCTTCTGAGGCATCTTGTAGGTATGGACAGATATGATGTGTTGGGTGAAGCAGATGATACTACATATGTACATGACAGTATTTATGTTCCTAGAGGCGAAAGAACGGATTCAAATAAGATAACCGAAACACAGATACATGGCTTCACTTATGGAAATCTAAATACCTGCGGATATTTCGGAACATCCTTTAGTAATATGTATGAATCGAGAAACGGTTATACAGGTAGTTCAAACAGTGGTCTGGGATATTCAAATCTTAAAGGTATAGACAGAACAGCGGATAGTTATTCCTGGACCGATAGTAAGGGTAACTCAATACACTCGGTCGGACATTATTCCGATATGACAGTAAAGAAGATAAATGATGGACAGATTACGGAGTATCCGTATAAGCTGCCTGATACTTTCAATGTTGCTGATACTCATAGTCAGTGGTTCCAGCTGGATTTCACTGCAGATGATGATCGTGACGGTGAGAGTGATATTGTTGTCTGGTATTGTATAGAGGGTTCCAATAATATAGGAGTCAACTTAGTCGAGAATAATACTAATACGATTAACGGTAACAGTAAAACATCGGATATGTATGAGATATCATCCGGGGATGTTCGAAATAATTATTATATATACAATAAAGGAAATGTTACTTATAGTGGTGTGGGTCATTCCAGTGTTATAAAAGAGGGTTCGGAGAATGAAATGAAGCTCTTTGTCAATACAATGGTAGCGGCTTACAGATCAGGAATACATCCGCCGGAAGTATCTTTCAAGGAAGGTTATAATGGCAGACGTAATACTTCGAATATTTATATTACTTACGATGAACAGCTTGAGGCAAGTGCCAATAACGGTGTTGTAGGCAGCACCAAGGAATTGTATTTTATGCCCGAACAGACGAGTATAGTTCAGAATGCCGAATATATAACGCATAATTTAAGTGCAAAGCTGTATTATGAAGTACCTGCAGGTACTGAAGGCTCAAAAGAAATAACTTATAATACGCAAACTTATAATGTTAAGGAGCTTCCTATCGAAAGTGATATAACCTATATGGATCCTAAGACAGGAGAGATAGTGGTTACGGATCTTAACAACTTAAAGAATGCAGCCGTACATAAAGTTAATCTTAAGCTTGATGAAATGGAAGGACTTATGACTTCTGAAGGTCTTTCAAATATGGTAAAAGTATTTGTTGAAGCTACGGATTATGTTAAGAACAGCAGAACAACGGCAGAGTCAAGCATGACTTCGGTATTTGCGGCTAAAATATTAAGAACAGATGTGTTCGATCTTGATTAAGGAAGATTTATGGGAATTATAAGGCAAAAAGAAGTGAAGGAATACAGTAAGGTTATGATCCTTACTGTATTTCTGTCTGTAATCTTTGTTATAGCAGCAATAGTGATCGTAAAGAAAATGCCGCAGATACAGGAAAGGCTGGAACAACACAGGCTTAATAAAGATATCAGATCAATAGAAAAGGTATATTCTGCACTACAGGATACTGTAAATGATAAGACCATCATTAATTCACCTTCAAGTTTCTGGAATGCAAGTCTGTCGGATCTTGAGGATATGGGTATGTGCGCTAATTTTTGTGAAGGATTAAGAAAACGTCTTAAGGTGTCAAGCCTTAAAAAATATGAAGAAAACTGTTTTAAATCGGAGGCATTCAAGGGAAGTAAATACTGCATATATATGTATATGGATACCGATGAGATACATTTGACGGTTAAATCCAATCTGCCGGAAGTACAAGGAGATGTGGAGTACTGACGATTAGTATTAAACTTTTAAAATATAATTTATATGAGAGGTTATAAATCGTGTTTAAGACTTCGGAGATGAAGAGGAAAAATATAGTCTCAAAGGAATTTGCAGAGAAGTT
>JAILKH010000177.1 GCA_024693925.1 Lachnospiraceae bacterium
CTTACTTTACACCTTTTGCCGGTGTAAATATGCCAAAATATGCATATATTATGCCGGCAAATGAAAATGAAAAAGGTGTCTAAGCCCTGATAAAACAAGGAAAAACGATATGATTAAGATACTATTCATCTGCCACGGCAATATTTGCCGTTCACCTATGGCAGAATTTATGATGAAGGATTTGGTAAAAAAAGAAGGAGTGGCTGACAGTTTTTATATAGCATCTGCGGCTACAAGCTCGGAGGAGGTATGGAACGGGATTGGAAATCCGGTATATCCTCCGGCGAAAGCAGAGCTTAGTAAACATGGCATAGGAGGCTTTGAAAAAAAGCGTGCCGTACAGATTAAGAAAAGTGATTATGAAAAATATGACTATATTCTGTGTATGGAAAATATGAACGTTCGTAATACCTTGAGGATAATAGGTTCCGATCCTGCCGGAAAAGTCAGGCGTTTACTGGAATATTCCAAAAATCCCAGGGATATTTCGGATCCCTGGTTTTCTGGCGATTTTACAACTGCATATAATGATATATGGGAAGGAATTGATGCATTTTATGAATACCTTATGTATAATGGATTATGCAGACAGTAATATGTTAGGGTGTAGATGTGTAACAATAATATGATCCAGAGGGATGGATACGGAGGTGTGACAAGTGTATGTACAGACTGGCCGGGATTGAGGACAGGGTTTTACAGAGAGTGGTTTCCAATGAAATGGCAGCAGGGTTTCTTAAAACCTTTGGAGTGCTTAAGGCCGAGAGGCATTTGAGTATTGGTGATTTTGAAAGAGGAATTATAAAATATCTTCTGGAAACCTATTCCGGGAATGATAAGTTGCATGATCTTAGCGAGGAAAGGCTTATCAAGGTCGGAAATAAGATAAGCAGAATGTATGATGAGATCCTTGATGATGAATTTGAATATACATTTGATGGATTAGGTGAATACTTATTGTTTATCTTTATTGAGCATGCCGGAGAAAATGCATATGATGTAAGAGAATCGGGATATTTTGACCTGAATGAAAACGTTGAGGAGAATTATTCGGATGTCCCTATGTTTGCTTCTTCGAGCTTAAGTATTAAAGATGAATTGTATTTAAGGCAATTATTTGAAGAACAGTACAGAGTCATTGCCGGGGAGGAACCTGAATATGCCGCCGAAATCGGAATGGAAGCGTTTATTGATGCGCTTATAAAAGCGGGATCTGTTTTCTGGCATATGGGTTTTAATGATGATAATGCGGAGTCATTTATTTTTTGGAATGATGATTTCTTGTTATACGATGAGCCGGGAGAGGCAGATGATTTGGGAGAATCGGGTGATATACCGGAGATTGTTGAAGAAGGTGGAGAATTTTGTTCAGAATCAGGTTCGGTCAGATTTCGGATAGTTCCCGAAATTAAATAATTAAATCATTAGTGTTTCAAGACCGAAAATAAATGGATTGGGAGGTGTTTAGGGTATGAAAATGGCTATTTTGGGTGCGGGAGGTATTGCAGGCATAATGGCAACTACGATAGCGGGCATTGACAGTGTGGAGAGTTATGCTATCGGATCGAGAGATAAAAAGAAGGCTGAGGATTTTGCGAATAAATACGGGTTTTCCAAATCATACGGCTCATATGAAGAGATGTTAGAGGATGATCAGATCGATCTTGTATACATAGCGGTTCCTCATTCTCATCATGAAAAATGGACATTGGCTGCTCTTAATGCCGGAAAAAATGTCCTTTGTGAAAAGCCGATGGCCGTTAACGAAACACAGGTCAGAAATATGTGCAGTCTTGCAAAGGAAAAAGGTTTGTTATTGGCGGAAGCTATATGGACAAGATATATGCCTTCCAGAAAGCTCATTGATGATATTGTCAAAAGCGGTATTATTGGCGAGGTCAAGACTGTTTCGGCAAATCTGGGATATAAGATAGATATGAATGAACGTATGATAAAGCCTGAATTAGCGGGAGGTTCATTGCTGGATCTGTCGGTTTATACACTTAATTTTGCAAGTATGATCCTGGGAGATGATATTAAACGTATTACAGCAAGCTGTGTAATGACAGAGACTTTTGTGGACGGTCAGGATAATATAATGATCGAGTATAATAACGGATGTATGGCGAGTTTGTTTGCCACAATGTATTCACTTACTGACAGAATGGGGCTGATCTGTGGAACTGAGGGTTTTGTTCAGGTTCAAAATATTAATAATCCGGAAAAGATCACAGTTTTTTCTCCTGACAGAAACGGACCTAAGATCATTAAGGAAATTATGGTTCCAAAACAGATAACGGGTTACGAATACGAGGTGATGGCTTGTGAAAAAGCAATAAAGGAAGGATTGACAGAATGTCCCGATATGCCGCATGAACAGACATTGGAGATAACCCGTCAAATGGATATTATCCGTAAGCAGTTTGGAATAAAGTATCCGTTTGAATAAATTTATTATAGTTAAATATGGGAAAAATAAATATAATAATTCCGGTATTTTCATATATCGGAATTTTTATTTATACGAAAAATCATGTGATTCCATTTGTTAATAAATTATAATTACATTAATATTTCAAAAAATATAATAATTTACAAGACATTTGTCACAAAATAGGTTATAATTGACTGTAAATATTGCATATGTAAAGCGTGGATAATTTAGTGAAATTTGAACATAAAATAAAAAACAAATTCATGGGTAACCGTAAAAAATTCATTGATACAATTTTGTTTATTGTATTGGTGATTTTTGTATGTATGGTCATAATCAAGAGAGACGAATTGTTTTTGAAACCTCAATATGAATTTACAACCGTAAGTGAAGTGTTTGAGGGTCAAAATGATACGAATTATGTAGTAGATAACGGAAAAGAAATAATAAATGTAGTCACAATGGATCATACCCTTATTAAACAGATAAAAGGTGGAAGTTATGATAAGTTCTATTATGCCCAGGGGGTTTGTGAAGGGGATGACGGTACATTATATATATCCGATGAGTCATATAATGAAGAAGGGATAGTTGAGAACCGGGTTGTTGAATATAAGAGAGGAAAGTATAAATCTTTATTCAGTGTCGGTGAAAAAACTATTTATGAAATTCAGTATTATGATGGATCGGTATATTTTTTGTGCCGCGAAGATTACGGTTTGGGATTGTATAAGATGATTCCCGGAGAAGAGGCAAAGCTTATCCGTCAGATTTATATGGGGGATGTACTTAACGGGGCAAGTATAGATCTTGAGAGCGGCGTTGTTGCAATCGCAGTCAGAAGGGGAGCCGTAAGGATTCTGCCGAAGGAAGCTACAAGCTGGATAACGATAAAAAAAGACATGGACCATTTTATGCCTCAGGATGTTTCGGCAAGGGAGGGAAGAGTATATTTTTCCGAGATTTACGGTTCGCGGGTTTGTTGTTTTGAACAAAGTTCTCCCGATGATTATGAAACTATCTATTCTAAAGATGGTATCAAGATCATGTATATAAATGCATATAAAAACGGAAAAGGTGTATTATGTTCCGATTATTCCAGTTATTATAACATTTCTTATGATGAAACCGGGAAAACAGATCATTATTATGAAAAGTCAGTAACGTATAAAGGATTTTGGAAAACTGTTATATTATGGCTTCTGGTTCTTGTCTCATTTGTGATCATATGCAGATTGATGAGGTATGTTATAGCAGCTTTGTTAAAGGTCCTGCATAAGGAATCTTCACTAAGAATGATCGTTGTTTTGATAGCGGTTGTAAGTGTTTCCGGTTTCATATCCTGGTCTTTGCTTTCCGAGGCTTATAAGAATGAAGATGAATCCGATATAGCACAAATGAAAATATTTACTGATTTTGTGGTCAGTAAAATAGATCTTAATCTTTTGAAGAATATTGAGTGGGAAACGGATTATGAAAGTTCATCTTATAATAATCTCAGGGATTCTCTTAATAAAATGATATTAAATGCATATTCGGAAGGTAAGGATTATTATTATGTATTTTATGGGGTTAAGGACGGTAAGCTAAGATACCTTATGAATTATTATGATACGGTAACCTGTGGTGAACCTTACGGAAATGCGGATGTGGAATATTATATGGATGTATATAATAACGGAACCACTTATGCGATAAAAAGTCGTGACGCAGACGGTACCTGGTTGTTTATTGTCTGCCCGGTATATGATGATACCGGTAAGAGAATAGCAATTCTGGAAATAGGTACGGATTTAAGTTATAGGATACAGGAAAGAAGAACGGATACCATTAATATTCTTATTAAAGTTTTTTGTTCTTCGGCAGTTGTTTTGATGTTGATCATTGAGTCATTATTTCTGCTTTCGTTTTTTGAAAGAAGGAATAAGGATGAAAATGCAAAGAACAATCCTGTTCAAAGTATACCTTTAAGGACGATAACCTTATTATCATATGCTACTTCTACCATTCAGGATTCATTTATAACAATTCTTTCGTCAAAATTATATACCGGAAATCTTCCGCTTCCGGAAGGTGTAGCAATCGGTCTGCCGCTTTCGGTGGAACTCCTTATGATGTCGGCATTTGCGTTGGTTGGAGGCCGGATGACAGATAAGTTTGGGACAAAGAAGACATTATTTTCCGGTATCTTTATTGAAATTTCCGGTTTTCTGGTATGTGCGCTTTCGGGTAATTATATGGGACTGGTTATCGGAAATATACTTGTAGGTATAGGGATGGGTATAATTAATGTTACATGTAACATAATTGCGGCTATGTCGGAGGGCCTTAATTCAACTGCAGATGCTTTTGCGGATATAATGGCCGGGATTCTATCCGGATTGACAATAGGTGCCGGAATAGCGTCATTGTTATATCCTATCGGAGGTAGTAAGATGTCATATATTGTAGCTGCCTGTCTGATGGTTCCAACGATATTTCTTGTTAAAAATTCCATCAGTATTAAACCGGATGACAAGAAAGAAGCAGCCGGAAGTATTGGGTTTGTCAAATTTTTTCTTAATCTTAGAGTTTTAGGCTTTTTTGTATTGATACTTGTACCTTTTATGATATCTATTTCCTACAGAGAATATTTTTTGCCGATGTATATTACCGAAAACGGAATGGAGGAAGGCCGGGTTGGTCAGATTTTTCTTTTGAGCGGATTGATGGTTATCTATATTGGACCTTATATTTCCAATTATGTTATAAAAAGATTCGGAACCTTCTGGAGCGTGATCATTGCAAGTATTGCAATGGGACTTAACATGTGGATGTTTGTTATCAAACCAAGCGTAGTTACTGCGATTTTGGGAATTTTTATTCTTTCATCAATAACCTCGTTTGCTTATACCTGCCAGTATACATTTTTTGAACAGCTTCCGGACAGTTTTATGTATGGAGACAGTAAAGCCATGGGTGTATATTCAATCTTTGAAAATTTCGGACAGACTGTTGGGCCTATGGCATATGGTGTTGTACTCGGGCTGGGTTACAGAGCGGGGTTATCAGTGATCGGTCTGATATTGATCATATTTACTCTGACATATATATTGTTAATGAAATTCTTTAAACAATCGGGATTATTTAAATGATATTGAGGTGCTATTGTGATAGAGTATGAGAAAATTAATGTTGAAGATAAAGAGGAAATAATAAGGTTATATGAGGGTTATTTAAATGAAGGTAAAAGTGTAGGGAATTTAATAAATTTATATTTTGAAAAAGGCCAATATTATGGGTATAAAGCTATAAACGATGATGATATGGTAGGGTGTTTTACCTTTGTAAAAGGTATAGAATTCACTTATCCTCAGCCTGAATTGGAAAAGGAATTATGTAAAGTGACCCGGGGAGAGCGGGTAGAAACCGTGGATACTTTGGTAGTGCTGCCAAAGTACAGGAGGGCCGGAATTGCTAAGGAATTGGCATTAAGAAATCTTGAAGGATTGCAAGAAAGAGGTACAAATATCTATGTTGTGGAGATATGGATATACCCTGACGGTTCAATTCCCGCAAGGAAGATTTATGAAAGTATGGGGGAGGTTGTATACAGTAAGAAGATTCCGGATTTTTACAAAGATTTGTATAAATATGGTTTAAAGTGTCCGATATGCGGTAAACTTTGTAAGTGCGGAGCTTTAGTAGAGGCAATAAAGATCGATCGATAAGGAGGAAGAAATGAGATCAAAAGGTTTGGAAAAAAGGATAGTGTTAACACTTGTTATACTTATGCTGCTAATGGCAGTCATTATCCTTATTATAAGTACAAATTCGTTAAAAAACAATTATTATAAGCTGTATACGGAAAAAGCGCAGGATATCGTAAGAGTGATAGCGAGAGAGGTTGACGGAGACTGGATCGGTGAGTTCATTAATACTTATGATAAAGACAGTGAGGAATATGAACGAACAAAATATATGCTTGATACTATAAAGGATAGTTTTACCGGAATACAGTATTTATATATTTTTAAGCCGGAAGAAACCGGATTTACATATCTTTTGGAAGCGGTTTCCGGAAAGGATGATCTTGCTAATATAAATCAGACCGGAGATTTTTATGAGTTTACTGAAAATGATTATAATAAAATAGTTGTTGATATAAAAGAACAAAAAGCTTCGGATAGGATCATGAAAGGAGTCGATGTGGGTTATGGAGAGACAATTTCGGCATGGGCTCCAATCTTTGATTCCCAGGGCACCCTGGTAGCAATGGTAGAAGCTGATTATGTCCTTAGTGATCTTAAACCGGATATGGATAAGCATATGAAAAGGCTGACATATCTTCAGCTGACAAGTATTTTAATGGTGGTATTTTTAATGTTGGTTGCTATACGGAGAATAATAATTGAACCGGTTAATTACCTTAAGAAAACAGTTGATTCCTATGAACACGGTGTTCTTGATAATGATTTGTCTTACTTTAAGAATGATGATGAGATCAAATGGCTTGCTATATCCTTTAAAAGCATGACCGAAAGAATAGAGAAATACATTAAGGATCTTACGGAGGTAACTGCCGAAAAAGAACGTATAGGTGCTGAATTAAATGTTGCGACCCAGATTCAGGCAGATATGCTTCCCAGAATATTTCCGCCATTTCCGGATAAGAATGAATTTGAACTTTTTGCAACCATGAATCCGGCAAAGGAAGTGGGTGGAGATTTCTATGATTTCTTTATGATCGATGATGACCATCTGGGACTGGTTATGGCAGATGTTTCCGGTAAGGGAGTTCCGGCAGCTTTGTTTATGGTAATAGCAAAGACGTTGATAAAGAACAGAGCGATTACAGGTAATTTCTCGGGTCCCGGTGAGGTGCTGGCTGATGCAAATAATCAGCTGTGTGAAGGTAATGATGCAGAATTGTTTGTTACAGTCTGGTTTGGTATACTTACCATTTCCACAGGACATATCACATTTGCAAGTGCAGGGCACGAATATCCGGCTTTTTACCGTTTGGAGGAAGGATTCAGACTTGAAAAAGATAAGCATGGAATGCCGCTGGCAACTCTTGAAGATCTTAGATTCAGAGAGAATGAAACACAGCTTAAAGAGGGTGAGATATTATATCTGTATACCGACGGAGTAACCGAGGCAACAAATGGGGCCAAAGAATTATTCGGTGAAGGCAGAATGATAAGCTCTTTACAGAAGCATCATGATAACGATATGGAGAATCTACTTAAGAATGTTAGAAAAGATATTGATGAATTTGTTGGAGATGCTCCGCAGTTTGATGATATAACTATGCTTGGTATCAAATATAACGGTTCAAACAAATGAAAGGTTTGAAAGATGAGGTTTGGAAAGACATTTGTTACGATTATTATTTTTATTACTCTAATGACACTGGCCGGCTGCGGATACGATACGGAGTATGTGGAGGTGGTAAATGTATGGCCCGCGGAAGGGGAAGAATTCGATACTATTAAGGAAGAAGAGATTTCTGACGGCGATAAGTCTTCGGTAATCGTGGGGATGGTAACCGATGTGGGTGGAATAGATGATGAATCATTTAATCAAAGTGCCTGGGAAGGATTGCAGTCACTCTCAAGTGTAAACGGTATTAAAACCATATATAGGGAATCGGATTCTCCGGAGGATTTTAAAGAAAACTTTCAAAGTATTAAAGATGAAGGCAGTGAACTTTGTTGGGGAATTGGATTCGCCTGTGCGGATGTTCTTCTGGAAGAAGCAAAGAATAATCCCGGGGTGCATTACGCAATAGTAGACAGTTCTTATGAGAATACGCCGGAAAATGTTACCGGTCTTGTTTTCAGAGCACAGGAGCCTTCCTTTGCAGTGGGATTTGTTGCTGCATCGGTTACAAGAAGCAGCAAGATCGGTTTTGTTGGGGGTGTGAAAGGCGAGATCATAGATCAGTTTCAATACGGATATCAGGCAGGAGTTAAGTATGCTTCAACGTTATATGGTAAAAATGTAGAGGTTGTAGTTGAATATGCGGATAGCTTTGCGGATGCTGATAAGGGATATGAAATAGCTTCAAATATGTATGACCAAGGCTGTGATGTCGTTTATCATGCTGCAGGAGGTACGGGAACAGGGGTAATAGAAGCTGCGAAGGATCATAATCATTATGTTATCGGAGTAGACAGGGATCAGGCTTATCTGGCCCCTAAAAATGTTCTTACCAGTGCGCTTAAGAAGGTAGATGTAGCGGTTGAACTCGTTTCAAAATCTTATTTGGGCGGTGAAGATATAGGGGGTAAAACACTGAGTTTTGGTATGACAGAAGGAGCGGTAGGTATATCCGAAGATCATTCCAATTACCGGGATGAGATTTATGATGCTGCCTTGCTGGTAGAAGATAAAATCAAGTCCGGTGAGATAGTACCTCCAAAATCAGAAAGCGAATATAAGGATTTTATTATGAGTATGAAGGAATTTTGATTATGGAAAATTTTTAAAGGAGAAACCATGAAAAAGATCATACGTGAAAGACCATCTTATTATTCGGAATATAAATGCACAGGGGATACAACCTGTATTGATAATTGCTGTAATTTATGGGTTCTTCCGATAGATAAGAAAACCTCGGATTATTATCTTGCCAAAGAAGGGGAGTTCGGAGAATATCTTCGCAAAAATATTTACGAGGAAAACGGTGGATGGTTCCTGAAAATATGTGATAACGGAAGATGCAGTTTTCTTACGGATAATGATCTCTGCAGTATAAGGCTTAAAGATTGTGAGGATTCGCAGCCTTTTATTTGCAAAGTATATCCCAGAGAAACCAATATAATGGTTGGGAATTACAGGCAGGACAGGCTTTTGATCGCCTGCAGCGAGGTGGCCAGATTGTTTTATGAGGATGACAGGGAACGGCTTGAGTTTATTAAAACCGAGGAAGAAGCCGAGGGAGAAGAAATTGATGATAATCTAAAAGAAAAGACATCTATGCTCCTTGCTTTTAGGGATGGTATGGTAGAAGGACTGCAGGCGGGAGTGTTTGATAAAAGTTTATTTGAGGCTTACGAATCAACGGAATCGTTGGAAAGCTTATTTGAAGATGTTAATTATTTTGAAGGTCATGAGCCTACCGAAACCGTAATGAACAATGTAAGAGCTTTGATCAAAGAAGCAGGAGAATTACGGAAACAGTTTTATGAAAAGGTTCCCAAAGCGAAAATGTGGATGCGTAAAACGGCGGCTTATTTTGCTCATAGACAATTATTGGATACTGTGCAGGATGGGAGTATAGACGGTCCTCTAATTTCTGTTTTCCGTTCGGTGCATATATTGGAGCTGATATGTCTTTCCATATTTAAAGAACGTGGAGTTTTTACGGTGGAAGATATGGTGATGAGTGCATATACATTCGGATTGACCTTTGAAATATCTATGTTTAATATCAATCTTATGAAAGAAGTCAGAAATAAGTCCAAGGATAAGGATTATCCGGATAATGAGAATTCAGAGTTAAGACCTTATTTGTATCCATAGCAGTATTGTTGTTATATAATTAAGATAGTATGAAAGTAGATAAACGGTAAAATGAGTAGGGATTTTGCCGGTGAACAGACATAAGATGCTGGAGAAGGGGGAAGATGAATGGTATATTCAATAGAGAATGAGGAGCTTGTTTGCAGAGTTGATCTTCATGGAGCGGAGCTTATTTCTGTTAAGGATAAGGCTGAAAAAAAAGAGCATATGTGGAATGGAGATGCAAGATATTGGAATCGCATTTCTCCCGTATTATTTCCGTTTGTTGGAGCGCCAAAGGATAAAAAATATATTTATCAAGGTAAAAGTTATCCGATGTCTCAGCATGGGTTTGCAAGGGATATGGAGTTTTCTTTTAAAAGCAGTACAGAAAATGAAATTTGGATGCAGTTGAGAGAGAATAACAGTACTTTAGAGGTTTATCCTTTTAGTTTTTGTCTTGAGATCGGGTATAGGTTGTATAAAAGAAGTATTACCGTTATGTGGCATGTTATAAATAAAGATGATAAAGAAATGTATTTTTCAATAGGTGCTCATCCGGGATTTATGATAGACAGGGATAAAAATACATATTTTGAACTTTATGATCCTGAGGGTAAACCGGTATCTGAATTTGAGAACAGGATATTTGGCGAGGGTGGTTGTGTAACCGACAGAACTGAAGTGATAAGTACGCCAGGAGGAAAGCTTCCGATAACCCGGTCTTTATTTGATGGGGATGCTCTTGTAGTGGAGAATGGTCAGATAGGATGTGTGAAGATCAAGGATGAGAGAATAAATGATCCCATAGTCACGGTAGAATTTACTTCTCCGCTTTTAGGTTTGTGGTCTCCTCCTCATAAAAATGCGCCTTTTGTGTGTATAGAACCCTGGTACGGAAGATGTGATGCCGAGTCTTTTGAAAAAGAGTTACAGGACAGAGAATATGAGCAGAGACTTAAAGCGGGTGGAGATTTTCGTGCGGAATATATAATATCTGTTTAAGATTTTGGTGGTTTAAGTATGGTTTGTGAGAAGATCAACTGATTATAAAAGGAGAAAAAATATATGAGTGAAAAAATTAAAATAGCGTTTTTTGATGCAAAAGATTATGATATAGCATCTTTTGATGAAGTCAATAAGGAAGGTATGTATAAGATTAAGTATTATGATACTAAATTGACGGAGGATACCGTCAGGCTTGCAAAAGGGTATGATGTTGTTTGCGTATTTGTAAATGATTCCGTAAATGAAAAGGTGATAAATTCTCTCGCTAAAAAGGGAGTAAAGCTTGTTGCGCTTCGATGTGCGGGATTTAATAATGTTGATGTTGAAAAGGCTGCGGGGAAAATAGGGGTTGTCCGTGTGCCGGCTTATTCTCCTTATGCGGTTGCAGAGCATGCTATGTCCCTGCTGCTTACATCAGTCAGAAGGATACATAAGGCATATATAAGAACAAAGGATTTTAATTTCAGTCTAAACGGTCTTATGGGGTTTGATCTGCATGGAAAAACGGTAGGTGTAGTAGGTACCGGAAAGATAGGCAGAGTTTTTATTGATATTTGCAAAGGTTTTGGAATGAATGTTATTGCTTATGATAAATTTCCTGTAAAAGATGCTGATTATGAATATGTTGATCTTAAAGAAATATGGAAAAGGAGTGATATAATATCCTTCCACTGCCCGCTTACGGAGGAAACTTATCATATGGTTGATGCCAAAAGTATTAAAAGTATGAAGAAGGGTGTTGTGCTGTTGAACACTTCAAGAGGAGCGCTTATAGATGCCGAAGCCTTGCTTGACGGAATAAGAAAACGTCATATAGGTGCAGCCTGCCTGGATGTTTATGAGGAAGAAGCAGATGTATTTTTTGAGGACAGGTCCGGTCATATTATGGAAGATGATGTTTTGGCCAGACTTATATCAATGCCAAATGTGATAGTAACCTCTCATCAGGCATTTTTAACAAATGAAGCACTTATAAATATTGCAAATACAACACTTTCAAACATTTCGGAGTATCTGAATACAGGAAAATGTGATAATGAGGTTACCGTAGGTTAATGATATTTTATTTATGTATTGAAAGAAGTTTGGAAATGAGAATATCTATATCATCCTGAGACATTACAGCCTGATTGTTTATCAGGTCCTGGTTAAGTTCGTCCAATTGACCATATTCCTTGTAAGTATTAAGAGCATCAATAAGAGCGTCAATTTCACTTTGGGATAAAACGGTATTGGCCTTTGGTTTATATGTGGGGCCCCCTTTTGCACTATTTAGGGATTCTATAAGCTTATCAATTTCGCTTTGAGAAAGTACTGCCTGATTGTTTAAAACATCTTCTGATATGATCTCATCGTCAGAATATCCTCTTATGGCTCTAAGAGCATCAACTAATGAATCCACTTCATTTTGAGATAATATTTTTTCCATATTTTACTCCTCGGTCAATTACAGGATACTATAACATCGGATCAGATAAATAACAGCCTAATAAAGAATATAAGCAGGATACGGGAGTCGAACCCGCCTATCCAGCTTGGGAAGCTGGCGCCCTACCGATAGACTAATCCTGCATAATAAGGATTATACCATATTATATAAGATATGTGTATAAATTTTTTAAACAATCAGAACATTAAACAATTGTTTTTTAAGACGCTTTTTACTATACTATTAAGGGCGTTTGAATTGGTTTATCGGATTGTAAAAGAATGGTTTTGGAATATCTTATGAAGAATTTGGGGAATACGTATGGGCGTGGAGATAGAAAAGAAATATCTGGTTAAGAGAATCCCTTTTGATATGGAACAGTTTCAATTTCACGTTATCGAGCAGGGATATTTGAATATTTATCCGGCTATCAGGGTAAGGCGTGAAGATAATATATATTATATGACATATAAGGGAGATAAGATAGCTGAGGATGATAACAGTATAGGAAGAGTGGAATATAATCTTATGCTTGATAAGTCCTCATATGAACATATGCTTTTAAAAGCTGATGGAAACATCATAAGAAAAAAAAGGTATTTGATCCCGATTAATGAGGATGCATTTCCGGAGGATTTCATTAAAAAAAGGCCTGAAATTGAACAAAAGATCAGGGCAGGAGAGGTTAAAATAGAGCTGGATGTTTTTGATGAGCCATTTAAGGGACGTATTATAGCGGAGGTGGAATTCCCAAATGAGGAGGCTGCTCAAAGATATAATAAAGCAGGGTGGTTTGATGAAGAGGTTACAGGCGATAAAAGATACAGTAATGCAAATATGAGTACCGAGAAAATATAAATACATATCAGGTCACTGTATAGCGGAGTTTAATAAAAGGATAAAATAATAGAGATTTGTAAACAGCTGAGTTGTATCAAACAGAGGATTTAATTATGAAAGCAATATCTTGGAATGTTAACGGGCTTAGAGCCTGTGTCGGAAAAAATTTCATGGAAGATTTTAAGAAGCTGGATGCGGATATATTCTGCCTTCAGGAAACCAAGCTTCAAAAGGATCAGATAGTTATTGAACCGGACGGGTATTATCAGTATTGGAATTATGCGGATAAAAAGGGATACAGCGGGACGGCGGTTTTTACAAAAATCCGGCCTTTAAAAGTTTCTTATGGTATTGGTATTGACGAACATGATCATGAGGGAAGAGTCATAACTCTGGAGTTTGAGGATTATTATTTTATTACCGTATATACTCCCAATTCAAAACAACAGTTGGAAAGACTTGAATACCGTCAGCATTGGGAGGATGATTTCAGAAATTATGTCTGCAGATTAAATAAGGAAAAACCTGTTGTTTTTTGCGGGGATCTTAACGTAGCACATAAGGAAATAGATTTAAAAAATCCTAAGACAAATCACCATAATGCCGGGTTTACGGATGAAGAAAGAAATAAGATGACGGAACTGCTGGATGCCGGTTTTATTGATACCTACAGATATTTTTATCCTGATGAGAAGGATATATATTCCTGGTGGTCATACAGATTTAAAGCAAGAGAGAAAAATGCAGGATGGAGAATTGATTATTTTATTGTGTCTGAGGATTTCAGGGACAGGTTAAAAGATGCAAAAATACATACGGATATTATGGGGTCCGATCATTGCCCCGTGGAATTGGTATATGAGTAAGGAAAATAAAGGTTATCTTTTATATCTGATCATTTGAGCATTAAATACAGAAAATATTAGTGTTGGATTGGCGTAAGTATGGAGAGGATCCTGTATTGCTTATACCGGTGGGAGAGTATAAATGAGAGTTGGATTTGATAATGAAAAATATCTTAGAATGCAGTCGGAGCATATAAGAGAAAGAATAGATAAATTCGGAGATAAGTTATATCTGGAATTTGGAGGAAAGCTGTTTGATGATTATCATGCCTCCAGGGTATTGCCCGGGTTTGAACCTGACAGTAAGCTGCGAATGCTTATGAAGTTATCGGACCGGGCGGAAATTGTTATAGTGATCAACTCCGGTGATATCGAGAAGAATAAAGTGCGGGGAGATCTTGGTATTACCTATGATGAGGATGTTGTCCGTCTTATTAAAGAATTTGAGAGTAGGGGATTGTATGTCGGCAGCGTGGTTCTTACCCAGTTTGAGGGACAGACAGGGGCAATCTTATTTAAGAAAAGAATGGAGAAAAAGGGATATAAGGTATACAGACATTATAGGATAGAAGGTTATCCGTCGAATGTTTCGCTTATAGCAAGTGATGATGGATTTGGGAAAAATGAATATATTGA
The DNA here is from genome assembly GCA_024693925.1 of Lachnospiraceae bacterium. Classification (GTDB taxonomy): domain Bacteria; phylum Bacillota; class Clostridia; order Lachnospirales; family Lachnospiraceae; genus UBA2868. The sequence goes on from JAILKH010000177.1 coordinate 14,681, forward strand.
AACTTCAAGACCCTTGGTAGTGGTTACGGCTCCGGGTCCGGGAAGTGGGAAAATGGCTACTTGCCTTTCGCAGCTTTATCATGAAAATAAAAGAGGGATCAAAGCCGGATATGCAAAATATGAGACTTTTCCGATCTGGAATATTTCGCTAAAACATCCTGTAAATCTGGCATATGAAGCGGCTACGGCAGATCTTAATGATATAAATATGATAGATCCTTTTCATTTGGAGGCATACGGTGTCACTACGGTGAATTATAACCGGGATATAGAGATCTTTCCGGTTTTGAATGCGATATTTGAAGGAATTTATGGCCATAATCCTTATAAATCACCAACGGATATGGGAGTGAATATGGCAGGAAATTGTATTATAGATGATAAAGTCTGCTGTGAAGCATCTCTTATGGAAATAATAAGGCGTTATTATGCTACTTTAAATGCGGTAGTTAATGATAAAGCCGGTGAGAATGAAGTTTTAAAGATAGAACTTATAATGAAACAGGCTAAGATAACGACGGATGATAGAAAGGTTACTGTGGCAGCCAATAAAAGAGCAGAGGATCTTTCGGTGCCTTGTGCGGCGATTGAATTGTCTGATGGCAGGATAATTACTTCCAAGACTTCCGATCTGTTGGGAGCTTCTGCGGCACTGCTGCTTAATTCCCTTAAGGAACTTGCGGGTATAGACCATGATCTTCATGTAATATCAAGAGAGGCAATAGAACCTATACAGACCTTAAAGACTAAATATCTGGGAGGCCATAATCCCAGATTGCATACGGACGAGGTCCTTATAGCGCTGGCTATGTCGGCTGTAAATGATAAAAATGCCAAAAAAGCTATGGATCAGCTTCCGAGACTGAAAGGTTGTCAGGTACATACTTCGGTAATGTTAACGGAGGTTGACAGGAATACTTTTAAACGGCTGGGTGTAGATCTTACCAGCGAACCGGTAACAAAGCCCAAAAGCAGGGAATAGAGAAAGAAGATATTCGGAATAAATATTAAATACGGGAGTGATACAGATTATGAATAAAGGAACAGATAAGCCGGTATTGGTAATAATGGCAGCAGGAATGGGTAGCAGATATGGTGGTCTTAAACAGATTGATCCTGTGGATGATGAAGGAAATAAAATCATAGATTTCTCAATTTATGATGCAATAAGGGCCGGCTTTTCAAAGGTTATATTTATTATCAAAAAAGAAAACGAGCAGGATTTCAGAAGCAGTATAGGCGATATGGTCAAGGATCATATAGAGGTTGAATATGTATTTCAGGAGTTGGATGATATCCCTGAGGGAAAGGTGATTCCCAAAGACAGGGTAAAGCCCTGGGGTACGGCGCATGCGGTTCTTAGCTGCAGAAAGGTAATAAACGGTCCGTTTGCCGTGATCAATGCAGATGATTTCTACGGAAAAGAAGCTTTTAAGATAATATATGATTTTTTGGAAAATACATCAGATACAGATATGTATAATTATGCCATGGTGGGTTATGAACTAAAGAATACATTGACTGAAAACGGTTATGTATCCAGGGGAATCTGCAGTATTGATAAGGATGGATATCTGACGGATATTGTTGAAAGAGTCCATATAGAGAAGACTGCAGAAGGAGCAAAGTATACGGAGGATGATGGAAAGACATATACGGATATTGATGACAAGAGTATTGTATCGATGAATATGTGGGGATTTTCAAACAGCTTTATTAATGAAAGTATGAATAGTTTTGAAGATTTTTTTGAGAAGAAGGTTCCGGTCAATCCCCTTAAGGCGGAGTGTTATCTTCCCGGAGTGGTGGATGAACTCCTTGCAGCAGGTAAAGCTACTGTTAAGGTTTTAAGATCAGGGGACAGATGGTTTGGTGTAACGTACAAGGAGGATAAGCCTTTTGTAAGAGAATCCATTCGGGAATTAAAAGCTAAAGGTGAATATCCGCAAAAATTATGGTAAGCGACAGTTTTCAGTGAAAACATTGTTCATAATTATATTCACATATAAAATTGTACAGACCCAGAAGAATATCATAGTAATTGTCTTTGGTCAGTTCATGAGTGCCATCGTGCATTGACTGATACATGTAATGATTTATCTCGCCTTTATAATGGGAGTAGTCTCTGTAATTTGAAAGATCGGTTATAATGTCCTGATCATCCTGGAAAAAAAATAATCGTACATTATCACATTCGAGTAGTTTTTTATATTCTCGTTCCAGTGCACATATGGTCGCAGTTGCATTACCGCGAAGCAATACATCATCCCAAAAAAGGATACTGTAGGGAGGAGCATACAGATAATAAGTAATATCGGGATTTGATCTTATCTGTTCCAGGAAAGGATCGGTGAAGGCATCTGCTGTTTCAAAAAAGACATCATAAGGCAATTCCGGATTTCTTGTGAGAAGTCTGGAAGACATGTAAGCCAGACGGGCAGCGTATTTGGAATATTCATAGTCCTCGCTCCATACATAAGCATTTTCCGAACTGAAACCTTCCCGTATGTTGGTTATGATAAATTTGGGAAGATAATCGAACAATACCGATTTATTAAATAAATAATGAACATCCCCCGGTCCTATGTCGGAAACATAATAATCCTCGATCGTTTGAGGATAAGAGGAGGGAAGGTCGGTAAAAAGATAGGTATCAAGAGAGAATACTATATTTTTTGTTCCTTTATGATTTATAGATTCGTTTAAAACATGGCGATAATCGTCATAATGAGCCCCCTGTAATGCAATTTTAACACATTTATTTCCGAATAAACCGTCTTCAAACCAGGTATTTTTATAATTTTCGCTCATAGAAGATCCTATGAGTACGGTATCGTAATCAAGGTTGCGAGCCAGTCCGATGGCGGAGGAACGTTCATCCGTTTCAACTGCGGCAAGTCCGAACCAGGGCTTGTGATAGCGTGAAAAGGGATCGATCACAATTATTAATACGGCGATCAGGATCAAAGTGATAATAGTATATTTCAGGATTTTCTGTACAAATATTTTTTCGTTCATAGCTTTAATATGTTTTCCTTAATCTTATTAGAAATTAGTATAAATAAATTCCGTAACATTTGATAGCGATAATATGGAAAGAACAAGAAGAATAACCGTAGTTGTAACAACTGATGAATTTAATTTTATTCCGGCTGTTATTTCCGAGGAGTTTTTACAATAAAAGCATATCATAATTGCACAAAGCAGGAAACCGACGGAGATAATGCAGGCACTTAGATAAGGAGTTTTATCAAGGGCACTGAGAATAAGCCACTGGATAAATTGTAATTCATCGGGTGTGGTTTTTGCGGCAAACTCAATATTTATAGGGATAAATTTAAAGGAAAAAAGCTGTCTGAAGAAGTCCAGCGCTTCGTTTAAGTCGGAAGAACGAAAGAACACCCATGTGATATTTATGAAGATAAACGTACCCAGGTGCCTTATTGTTTTTGGAATCTTCAGCATTTTATCCTTAAGAAGTTTGCTGAAGGTTATTCCGATGCCGTGAAGTATTCCCCATATAATAAAAGTAAAATCAGCACCATGCCACAGCCCGCTTAAAAAGAAGATTATGAACATATTTATATAAGTTCTGAGTTTTCCTTTCCTGTTTCCGCCCAAAGGAATATATACGTAATTGGTAAAAAATGATGTAAGTGTAATATGCCATTTTTTCCAAAAATCAGCTATCGATAATGCTTTATAAGGAGAAAGAAAGTTTTCCGAGGCTTTCAAATTTAACAATTGAAATATTCCCTTGGCCATATCGCAGTAACCGCTGAAATCAAAATAAATCTGTAGAGTATATGCCAACATTGTCAATAAAGCATTAGTGGTTCCCAGCTTATCTATATTTGAATATCCCCAGGTTACGTATTTTGACAGATGGTCTGCAACAAGAACCTTCTTGGCAAGTCCCATCGTAAATATGATTATACCGCGGGCGATATTATTGTAATCCGTTTTTTTTCTGTCCGGATCATTGAATTGCGGGATTAAATCTTTGGCAAACATGATCGGGCCGACAGAAATTTTTGGGAAAAAAGATATAAACAGAGCATAATCAATAAAATTGTATTTTTTATCGGAATCTTTGAAGGTATCCGTAAGAAATGCTATCTGTGAAAATGTATAATAACTGATACCCAGAGGGATAAGTGTTTTTTGTACGGACAGTCCGGTTTTAAATACGGAATTAATTATACCATCGAAAAAACCCAGATATTTATAATAGATCAAGAGTCCCAGATTGAAAGCAATACCGATAAACAGCAGAGTTTTTTTTATTGTCGTATTGTGTGGATTTTTATATATACCAAGAGAAATAAGATAATTTAACAATATACTTAAGATAAGGATTAGAAGCATTTGAAAGCTGAAAAAAACATAGAAAGCAAGTGAAGCAACAAGAAGAAATATTTTGGCTGCTTCATAACGATTTTTGCTGTTTATGAAATGGTAGATAATAACTACCGTCGGTAAAAACAAAAAAATGAATTGGTACGAATTAAAAATCATAGGCTTTCCTGTCTGTGGATTTTAAATTTGAGGAACAAAATAATTATAATTGATAATAAGTGAATTCGCTATAGATATTTTAAAATGACGGATAATACAAATTTTGTTCATAAATCTTCGTTGATTTATTGTAAAAGTGTCTATATAATTATATAAGTATTTTTACAGATTTTAATGTGCACATTTATAGAAAAGAGAGAATGTTTAATGGGAGAGAATGATAACAGCAATAAGGAAAACGGGGGAGATAATAAATCTCCGAAGAATAAACAAACACTTCTTATTATGGTGATAGCCTCACTTGTTACATTGCTTATGGTATCATATATGCACTCGTCGACTGCCGGAGGCGGTAATAAGAAGATTTCGTATGATGAATTTATTGAGAAGGTTGAAAGCGGTGAAGTTGCAGAGGTTGTTATAGATTCCGATTCGATCGAGATAATACCGAAGGGTGAAGAGGAAAAGCTCAGCGGCAAGAAGACCTATTATACAACACCGGTAGCAGATGATTCCTTAGCAGACAGACTGTTGGACGCAGGAGTGAAATTCGAACAAAGAGAGAGTTCATCATCGGATTATATTATATATATCATTGTATCGTATGTTTTGCCGATAGTCCTTGTCTGGGTGATTTTAAGCTTCCTTATGAAGCGGGTTACCAAGGGTGGCGGAATGATGGGAGTCGGAAAAAGTAATGCCAAGGTGTATGTTCAGAAAGAAACGGGGATTACTTTTAAAGATGTGGCAGGACAGGATGAAGCCAAGGAATCACTTCAGGAAGTGGTGGATTTTTTGCATAATCCGGGGAAATACGTAAAGATAGGTGCAAAACTTCCTAAGGGAGCATTGCTGGTGGGCCCGCCCGGTACCGGTAAAACGCTGCTTGCAAAAGCAGTTGCCGGAGAGGCGCATGTTCCTTTTTTTTCACTTGCGGGTTCTGATTTTGTGGAAATGTACGTAGGCGTGGGAGCGTCAAGAGTAAGGGACTTATTTAAGGATGCAAATAAGAATGCACCTTGTATCATTTTTATTGATGAGATAGATGCAATAGGTAAAAGCCGGGATTCCAGATTTGGAGGGGGAAATGATGAGCGCGAACAAACTCTTAATCAGTTGCTCTCGGAGATGGATGGTTTTGATACCAGTAAGGGTATTTTGATACTCGCGGCAACTAACAGACCTGAGATACTTGATAAGGCCTTGTTGCGGCCGGGACGTTTTGACAGACGTATTATAGTAGATAAGCCGGATCTTAAGGGGCGCATAGATACATTGAAGGTTCACAGTAAGGAAGTATTGCTGGATGATACCGTGGATATGGAAGAAATTGGACTTGCTACGGCGGGTGCGGTAGGATCGGATCTGGCAAATATGGTTAATGAGGCAGCTATAAATGCCGTTAAGAACGGAAGGGAAGCCGTTAATCAGAAGGACCTTCTTGAAGCCATCGAAGTAGTTATGATGGGTAAGGAGAAAAAAGACCGGGTAATGAGCGCGGAAGAGAAGAAGATCGTATCGTTTCACGAAATTGGTCACGCTCTTGCAAGTGCACTCCAGAAAAATACAGATCCCATACAGAAGATCACTATTGTTCCCCGTACTATGGGGGCTTTGGGATATGCCTGGTATGTTCCTGATGAAGAAAAGCATTTAAGGTCAAAGGTTGAACTTGAAGAAAGAATAGTTACCGCATTGGCCGGGCGTGCGGCAGAGGAGATCGTATTTGATTCGATAACAACAGGTGCGGCTAATGATATTGAACAGGCAACGGGAATTGCCAGAAATATGGTAACTCAGTATGGAATGTCGGAAAAATTCGGATTAATACAGCTTGAGTCGGTTCAAGACAGGTATCTTAGCGGTAATAAGGTTATGGAGTGTTCCGATCTTACGGCAGCTGATGTCGATCGAGAGGTAATGAGGATAATTTCAAAATCCTATGAAGAGGCTAAACGTCTTCTTAATGGGAATCGTGAACTTATGAACGAGTTGGCGGGATTTCTGCTTGAGAGGGAGAGTATTACCGGTAAGGAGTTCATGAAAATATTTAATCGCTATAAGGGTATAACGGATGATGGCTCGACGGAGGAAGGCAGTAATGATAAGACAGCTGTTTTACGTTCGGAGAAAACGGGACTTTACAATACCGTGGAAAACGGGGCCGAAGCTGTTTATCTGGAGATATCCCCGCAGGGTTTATATGCAACCAATATTGCCGATGGAACGGCAAGTGCCAAGATAAAGCAGATAAAAAGTGTAAAAACGACTGAAAATACAAATAAAAAGACTGTAAGAAGAATATTTCTTAGCAGGAAAATTCCAAAAGCTAAAAATATAAGAAGAAAGCTTATGAAAAAAAGAATTTTTGGAAGGCTTAGAAGGAAGTAGTAAAAGACAAAAGAATAAAGATTTGATATAATAGCAGAGTCCGGTGATGTTACGGACTCTGCTTAATTTTTATAAAATAATAAAGAGAAACCCGAGATTATGTTCATAAAAGTTTTAAATAAAAAAAACAAAGAAAATAAAGAAAGTAAATACACGATAGCTACAATTCTTTTGATGGTTCTTGTAATACTGACGGGGCTGCTGACAGTGGTCAGTATGATCTATTTCAGGATAAAAGTTAACAATGACTTAAATGAAGCGCTTGAACAGACCAAGGAATATGATCGTTATTATGCATTGGTGGTAAGGGATACAGAGGATCCTTATTGGAGCGGGACCTATGAGAGTATGAAAGAGGAAGGTGAACAAACAGGGGTATATGTTGATAAAACCGGAAGTAATCTTTTGGGTGATTATTCAGAGGCGGAACATATGAATATGGCGATATCATCCGGGGTGGACGGGATCATATACGAGGCGGATGAATCGGTGGAGGCTACAGTACAGATAAATAAAGCGATAGCGGCCGGAATTCCTGTGGTTACCGTTCGTGCGGATGCACCTGCAAGCGCACGAAGAAGTTTTGTGGGAGTAAGTTACTATAATTTGGGAATGGAATATGGGAAATTAATAATTGAGGCCTGTGAAGATACCGTAAACAAAATAAGTGAGGACAACGAAATTTTGGTGCTGGTATTAACGGATAAAAACCTGCAGGATACGTCACAGAATGTGGTGGTGACTGCACTTAAGGAGACTGTACAGAAAAATAATGATATTGGTGCAGAGATAAAAGTGGACGTTGCCGATGTGGAAAACAGTGGTGATTTTACTGCAGAAGAATCGATAAGAGATCTGTTTCACGGACGTGATCTTCCGGAAATAATAGTGTGTCTTAATGAAACAAATACATCTATAGTTTATCAGACAATAGTTGAAAGAAATAAAGTCGGTGAGACGGTGATCTTTGGGTATGATGATTCTCCCTCCATATTGGATGCCATCAGAAAAGAAGTGATCCGGGCAACGATAACCGTAAACAGGCAGCAGATGGGCAAGGATTGTGTCGATGCATTGAATGAATATATAGAATATAAACGAGTGAGTGATTACTATGGAGTTGATTACAATATAATCAATAAAGATAATGTTGGTTCATATGCGGAAAGTGAGGCGGTTTATGAAAGATAATCGTTTTTTTAATAAACTGTCGATACAGTCACGTCTGACGGTATTGTTTTTGATCACAATCGCAATGATCTTTCTGGTAAATGTTTACGTATACGTAAATATAAACCACATTATAGAAAGGATAGAGGCTCTTTATTCAAGTAATGTAAGTCTTAATGAACTTTCGGATACGCTTGAGGATATACAGGAGGATATGACACAGTACCTTAAGACAAAAAGTACCGGGTCTTTGGAAAATTATTATAAGAATGCTCAGAAATATACGGAACAGATAGAAAACCTAAGTATAAGCACACACAGCAGTGAACTGAATTATGCCAAAAGATGCATTACCCAAATGTCATATTCATATCTTGAAGCCGCAGATGAGGCCGTGAATGCAAAGAGAGGAAGAAATGTTTCCAAATATGTTGAAGGATATGATGAATGCAGCCGTATATTCGGATATCTGAACAGCTATATTTACAGTCTTAATAATGAGCAGTTTAAAGAGAGTACAGGTAATTATGAGGGTCTTATTGAGTCATTAAAATATGCGGAGTTTTTCTGTCTTACCATTCTGGTTTTGGTAGCTGTCTGTAATATCCTTCTTATTATCCTGGCAACTAAATCCATAACAGGACCTTTGAGTTCTCTTGCAAAGCGTGCCAATGAGGTTTCGGAAGGAAATCTGGAAGGAGAGCCTCTTAGTGTTGAGACCCAGGATGAAGTTGGGGTTGTTACGAAGGCATTTAATCAGATGGTAATAAGCTTGCGGGACTACATTGATAAGGTTCGTGATAATATGGAAAAAGAAAGTGCAATGAAAGAGAAGGAGCTTAGGATAAATGCTTCTCTTAAAGAGGCGCAGCTTAAATATCTTCAGGCTCAGATCAATCCGCATTTTTTGTTTAATACATTAAATGCCGGTGCACAGCTTGCTATGCTTGAGGGTGCAGACAGAACCAATTCCTATATACAGAAAATGGCGGATTTTTTCAGATATAATATAAAGAAAAATCATGAGTTTGTAACAATAGCGGATGAGATCGAGCTTATCGATAATTATATTTATATTCTTAATGTACGGTTTTCGGGAGATATTCATTTTGTAAAATCAATAGATGAGGATCTTACCCAAATAGAAATCCCGAGCATGACGTTACAGCCCATTGTTGAAAATGCCGTTAATTACGGAATAAGGAATATAGACTGGGAGGGAATTATTACATTATCGTTATACAGGGAAGGAAGCCGAGCATGCATTTCCGTAAAGGATAATGGAGTTGGAATGTCAAAGGAGAAGATAGAAAGGGTATTATCGGATGAATTACAGGCTTCTTCCTTATCAGATGATTCCAATGGTATTGGATTAACAAATGTAATCTCCAGATTGGATCTTTATTTTAATGTAGATAATATCTTTAATATATATTCGGGGGGAGAAAATATGGGTACAGAGGTTATTATAAAGGTGCCCATTGCTGCCAAGGTAACATAGGACAGAGTTTAAAATAAATTACAGGCATCAGGATTTTAGTGTGGATACTTATCCTGGAACGTTGCCGGAAAGAGGAAAATCCATGTATAAAATATTATTGGCGGATGATGAAGGGATAGTAATTGATTCTTTGAAATTTATAATTGAAAAAAATTTTCCTGACAGTTGTCTTATTGAATCCGCAAAAACCGGACGAAAGGTAATTGAAACGGCAGAGAGTTTCAGACCGGATATTGCTTTTATGGATATTCAGATGCCCGGTATTAACGGTATCGATGCAATGAAGGAGATACGTGAAGCCAATAAGTCGATCATATTTGTTGTAATGTCAGCTTATGATAAGTTTGATTATGCAAAAGAGGCAATTAATCTCGGAGTTCTCGATTATTTGAATAAACCGGTGGATCAGGGTAAGATAGTTGAAACACTTAAACGTGCCATGAAATTAATTGATGAAGAAAAAGAAAGACGGAGCCAGGATCTTCTGATCAAGGAAAAGCTTGAAACGGTTATTCCCATAATTGAGAATAATATGATATATACAGCTTTATTTCAGGATGATTATGATGAGGAAATAGAAAATTTTAAAAACCTGTTATCTATCAATAAGACATATGGATTTATAATTGTTTTGGAATGGGGAGATAATCAGACCGATAATCATCTGACAAATGTTGTGGGAACAGGGATTAAGATGCAATCATATTATAAGGAAATGCGGGAGGTTATCAAAGGATTTTATGAGTGTGTTATAAGTTCGATGATGGCAAACAGGGTAATAATATATGTTCCTTATGAAAGCGAAAGCCTTGATTATACTGAAAGAATAGCAATAATAGAAAAAACAAGGACAATGATCCGCAAGCTTTCACAGTATGTTGAGGTAAAATTCAGAGCAGGGATCGGTTCGATAGTGAAATTGGAAGATTGTGCAAGGTCTTATGAAGAAGCTCAAAGGGCACTGAGAAAAAGTGACGGAACAGTAGCGCATGTAGAGGATCTTCCGATTATGGTAAGCTATGAGGCTAATTATCCAATAGCCGAGGAAAGACGTTTGTTTGATATGACCGAGAAGGGAAATGAAAATGAGGCACTTATTGCCGCAAATTGTTTTTTTGGATGGATGGCAGAGAATTACGCGGATCATATCGGGGATATTAAATTAAAAGTTTTAGAGTTCGTTTTATGGGCGGAACATCTGGCTATTAATGAAGGAGGTATGGAATATCATTTTCTTTCAAGACAGGAATATCTGCCATCACTTTTGGAATTGAATACCCTGGATGAAATACAGCAATGGTTTGTAAATAAAATTGGCGCTGCCTGCAGGGATGTTGTGCAAAGTAAAGAAAAACAATCATCTTCAAGTGTTGAAAGAGCAAAGACCTATATTTCCGAAAATTACAGTAAAGATATTTCGTTGGATGAGGTTTCAAGGGAAGTAGATATAAGTCCTTATTATTTCAGCAAGCTGTTTAAAGAGGAAACGGGAGAGAACTTTATAGAGTATCTTACTTCCGTAAGAATAAATAAAGCAAAACAACTTATAACGGGTTCAGATATGTCTATGAAGGAAATCTGTACTTCTGTCGGATATTCCGATCCTAATTATTTTAGCAGAATATTTAAGAAAAATGTTGGTTTGACTCCTACTGAGTATAAAGAGAAAGACAATGCAAAATAGAAAAAAAAAGATGATAAAGTCAAAAAAAATAATAGGATTAAAAAAAATAATAATCTGTATATTAACGGTTTTTGCTGTTTTACAACTTACAGGATGTGTAGGGGAGGAGGACGGTAAAAAAGATACCGTGGAAGAAAACAGCGGAAAAATTCGTATAGGAATGAGTTTTGATTCTTTTGTTATAGAACGATGGCAAAGAGACAGGGATATATTTGTTGCAACAGCCAGAGAATTGGGGGCAGAGGTAAATGTACAGTCCGCAAACGGTGAGGTGGAGGAACAGATATCACAGATACAATATTTTATAGATAAGGGAATGGATATTATTGTAGTTGTACCGATAGATGCCGAGGCATTAACGGACGTTATTGTTAAAGCCAAAAAAGAGGGAATACCTGTTGTATGCTATGATCGTATAGTAAAAAATGCCAATGCGGATCTATATGTTTCGTTTGATAATGAAATGGTAGGCGATATAATGGGGAGATCATTGTATGGGATTATAGGGAAAAACAAAAATGTGATAGAGATATGCGGTCCGGAATCGGATTATAATGTCGAACAGGTTGCTAACGGTTTTGCTTCTCAGACAAGAAAAAATGCAGGCCATATAGTCGGTATGTGTCATTGCGATGGATGGAGATCGGAAGTTGCATATCAGTATATAAGCGATAATAAAGAAATAGTAAAAAAATGTGACGGAATAATGTGCGGTAATGATGCTTTGGCGGGGGTTGTAATAAAGGCGCTTTCAGAGATGAGGCTTGCAGGTAAGATAGTAGTTGTGGGACAGGATGCCGACCTTGATGCCTGCCAGAGAATAGTAGAAGGAACACAGGAAATGACGGTGTATAAACCGGTTGAGAAACAAGCAAGAGTGGCAGCGGAATATGCCGTAAGACTGGCAAATAAAGAGGAAGTAAAAACTGCTACATTTTTTAATGACGGGACTTATGATATTCCGTTTATAAAGCTTCAACCGGTTGCGGTATATAAAAATAATATGGATGAAATTATAATTAACGGAGGGTATCATTTGAAAGAGGATGTATATATAAATGTCACAGAGTAAGCTTAATATAGCATTTACTTGGTAATGTGCTAGTATGTGAACAAAAAAATGCTATTATGTTAAAAAAATGAACGATTTATGAACAAAAAATTTAAGTAGTTAACAATTTTTTACTATTTGTTTCGTGTTATAGTTTCAAATGTAACAAGTAACGACTTAAGTGATATAAGTCGAACGAAAATTTCAAAGGGAGGAAATTAAGAAATGAAGAAAAAATTACTTGGCGCAGTTCTCAGCGTAGCTATGGTTGCTACATTACTTGCCGGATGTGGCGGAAGCACAGCAGAAGCACCTGCAGCAGCACCTGCAGCACCTGCAGCAGAAGCAGCACCTGCAGAGGAAAAGGCTGAAGAGGAAGCACCTGCTGAAGAAGCAGAAGAAGCTCCCGCAGAAGAAGCTGCTGCTGGCGGCGGTCTTGTTGGTGTAGCAATGCCTACAAAGGATCTTCAGAGATGGAATCAGGATGGTTCTAACATGGAAGCTGAACTTAAGGCAGCCGGCTACGAAGTAGACCTTCAGTTTGCATCAAATGATGTTTCGACTCAGGTTTCACAGATTGAGAACATGATCAACGGCGGATGCCAGTGTCTGGTAGTTGCAGCTATCGACTCTGAGTCACTCGGAGATGTTCTTGCTAAGGCTAAAGAAGCTAACATTCCTGTTATCTCTTATGACCGTCTTATCATGAACACAGATGCAATTACATATTACGCAACATTCGACAACTACAAAGTTGGTACCGTTCAGGGTGAGTATGTTAGAGATACCCTTGATCTTGACAATGCTGACGGACCTTTCAACATTGAGTTTACAGCAGGTGATCCCGGTGACAACAATGCTGGTTTCTTCTTCAATGGTGCATATGATGTTCTTAAGCAGTACATTGATGACGGCAAGCTTGTAGTTAAGTCAGGTCAGAAGACATTTGAAGAAGTTGCTACAGCAGCATGGGCAACAGAAACAGCTCAGTCAAGAGCAGAGAACATTCTTTCATCATTCTACACAAGCGAGAATCTTGATGTATGGCTTTGCTCAAACGATTCTACAGCACTTGGTGTTGAGAACGCACTTGCAGCTAACTACACAGGTGAGTATCCTATCGTAACAGGTCAGGACTGTGATGTAGCTAACGTTAAGAATATGCTTGCAGGTAAGCAGGCAATGTCAGTATTCAAGGATACACGTACTCTTGCTTCAAAGACTGTTGAAATGGTAGATGCAGTTATGAAGGGTACAGAAGCTCCTATTAACGATACAGAGACATATGACAACGGAACAGGTGTTATTCCTTCGTTCCTTTGCGATCCTGTATTTGCAGATGCTAATAACTACAAGGAGATCCTTATTGATTCAGGTTACTATGCTGAGTCTGATCTTCAGTAATACTTAAGCATAACAGAATTAAGACTTAAATCATACAGGCGGGTATAAATTCCCGCCTGTATGTGTAAGTAAATAAAAAATATTGGGAGGGATCGACTTTGGCAAATTTAATACTGGAAATGAAAAACATTACCAAAACCTTTCCGGGTGTAAAAGCGCTTGACAATGTCAATCTCAAGGTGGAGGAAGGTGAAATCCACGCACTCGTAGGAGAAAACGGTGCTGGAAAGTCCACCCTGATGAACGTTCTCAGCGGTATTTACCCTTATGGAACGTACGAAGGTGATATCGTTTACAAAGGTGAAGTGTGTAAGTTTAATAAGATTAAAGATTCTGAGTCAAGAGGCATCGTAATCATTCATCAGGAACTTGCACTTATTCCCTATATGACGATTGGTGAGAACATGTATTTGGGAAATGAGCGCGGTAAGAGCGCATCAATTGATTGGAATGAGACTTATGGTGAGGCTGACAAATATCTTAAAATGGTTGGACTTGAAGATAGTTCCAGAACCTTGGTTAAGGATATCGGTACCGGTAAGCAACAGATGGTAGAAATTGCAAAAGCATTGGCTAAGCATGCGAAACTGTTGATACTGGATGAACCGACGTCTTCACTTAACGAATCTGATTCCAAAGCGCTTCTGGATTTGCTTTTGGATTTTAAGAAGCAAGGCATGACTTCGATTATCATATCTCATAAGCTTAATGAAGTTGCGTATGTATCAGATAAGATTACGGTCATTCGTGACGGTTCTACTATAGAAACCATAGATTGTAAGGCTGAAGAGATTTCAGAGGATAGAATAATAAAAGGCATGGTTGGTCGTGAATTGACCGATCGTTTTCCTAAGAGAAAAGATGTTAAGATTGGTGATATCAGTCTTGAAGTTAAGAATTGGACTGTTCATCATCCCCAGTATGTTGAGAGAAAGGTTGTTAATGACGTTTCTATGAATGTACGAAAGGGTGAGGTTGTAGGTATTTACGGACTTATGGGTGCAGGTCGTACGGAACTTGCAATGAGTATTTTCGGTAAGTCATATGGTACCAACATTACCGGTACAATGACTATTGACGGGAAAGAGGTATCGATCAACACCATAAAAGATGCCATTGATCATAAGATCGCGTATGTTACCGAAGATAGAAAAGGTAATGGTCTGGTACTTACAAATCCTATTAAGATAAATACAACGTTAGCTAATTTAAAGTCTGTAAGTAATAATGGAATCATTGATAAGGATAAGGAATATCAGGTAGCAGTCGAATATAAGGACAAGCTTAAGACTAAAACTCCTTCTGTTGAACAGAATGTAGGAAATCTTTCCGGTGGTAATCAACAGAAAGTACTTCTTGCAAAATGGATGTTTGCAGATCCTGATATACTTATTTTGGATGAACCTACAAGAGGTATAGATGTAGGTGCAAAATATGAGATTTATTGTATTATAAATGATCTGGTAGCAGCCGGAAAGTCAGTTATAATGATATCTTCGGAACTTCCTGAGGTACTGGGTATGAGTGACAGGATTTATATAATGAATGCAAGCCGTATGGTAGGCGAGCTCAGTAGCGAGGAAGCTACACAGGAAATAATTATGAGTAGCATTCTTAAATCAGGAAGGGGTGACTAATAATGGAAAAATCAAATATAACTATGACTTTGAAGAAGTATACCATGACAATCGCCCTTGTAGTTGTTATCATTTTCTTCAGTATTATGACAAAAGGAGCTATTCTTTTGCCGCAGAATATCAATAACCTGTTTTCGCAGAATGCATATGTATTTGTGTTGGCGGTAGGTATGTTGTTATGTATATTGACAGGTGGTAACATTGACCTTGCAGTTGGTTCCGTAGTATGTTTTGCCGGTGCTGTGGGCGGTAAGCTTATGGATAATAATGTGCCGGTATGGTTATCGGTTGTTGTTATGCTTCTGGTTGGAACTTTGATCGGTGTATGGCAGGGATTTTGGATAGCATACATTAAGGTTCCTCCTTTTATTGCAACACTTTCGGGTATGTACGCATTCCGAGGACTTTCAAATGTTGTCCTTAACGGTATGGTTGTTACTCTTGATGATCCTAAATTTATTAATGTCTTTGGTGGTGGTGCCAATTGTTATGTGAAGGATTTCTTAAGGGGGGCAACGGAAGTTGTAGATGCTAATCAGTCAGGACAGATGAATCTGACCTGTATGGTAGCAGGTATCATAGCGGTAATAATATTCATCATATCGGTAGTAAAGGGTCGTATGAATGCAACCAAGAGAGGCTATGAGACAACCCCTCTTGTATCCGAGGTCATTAAGGATGGAATTATAAGCGTTGTTGTATTGTGGGTTGCTTACAAACTCGCTATGTACAAAGGTATTCCTACATCCTTTATATGGATTCTTTTAGTTGTTCTCATATATGGTTACGTAACAACTAAGACAAGGATCGGCCGTCATTTGTATGCTGTCGGCGGTAATGCGAAAGCTGCAGGGCTTTCAGGTATAAATACAAAATATATATATTTCTTTGCATATATTAATATGGGATTTTTGGCAGGCCTTGCCGGAATTCTGACGGTTGCCAGAGCTACATCTGCTCAGCCTACATATGGTCAGGGTTATGAGATGGATGCAATCGGAGCTTGTTTCATCGGTGGTGCTTCTGCATACGGTGGAATAGGTACGGTTCCCGGTGTTATAATCGGTGCACTTCTTACCGGTGTAATCAACCAGGGTATGTCGATCATGGGTATTAATGCCAATTATCAGAAGGTCGTTAAAGGTATGGTGCTTTTGATCGCAGTTATCTTTGATGTTGTATCCAAAAATGAAAAGAAATAATTAAGGAGGAAAGGTGATAATATGAACAAAGTAGGAAAAGTCTTAAAAGAACATACAATGCAGATTATCCTGGTCCTCGTAGTTATCTTCTTCAACGCAATGACCAAGGGTAAAATGATGATGCCGGCTAATTTTTCGGCACTTATTAATCAGAATGCATATGTATACATTTTGGCAACAGGTATGTTGATGTGTATGCTTATTAAAGGTAACATTGATCTTTCGGTAGGATCGGTTGTTTGTTTTGTGGATGCTGTTGGTGCTGTTCTTATGGTTAAGAAGGGTGTGCCTGTATTCCTGGCTATGTTGGTTATGTTGATTGTCGGATTAGCGATCGGCTGTGTTATGGGTTGGATAATAGCTTATATAAATATTCCGCCATGGATTGCTACGCTGGGTGGTTTCCTTGCATTCCGTGGTTTGGGTACAGCAGTTCTTTCGGGTAATTCCGTCAGCGTTGACAAAGCTTATACAAACATATTCAATAATGCGATTCCGGCGTTGTTTACTATTCCCATGGGTAAGAATACAATGAATGGATTATGCTTACTGGTTGGTATAGCAGCTTGCGTGATTTTGGTTTATACGCAGGTTAAGTCAAGAGCAACGAAGATTAAAAAGGGTTACGAAGCAGAAAGTCAGACTGCTCTTATTGTAAGATGTATAATCCTTTGCGCAGTAATATTATTGTTTACATATAAGCTGGGAATAGATAAGGGTATTCCTCTTACGTTGGTTTGGGTTGCTGTGGTAGCTCTGATATATGATTTTATTACATCAAAAACAGTAATAGGAAGATACTTCTATACCATGGGTGGTAATGTTGAGGCAACCAGGTTGTCGGGTATCGATACCAAAAAGATATTATTCCTTGCTTATTTAAATATGCAGTTCCTTACGGTTATAGCTGCATGGATGACAATGGCAAGACTTACTTCTGCTAATCCTAATGCAGGTAATAACTTCGAGCTTGATGCTATTTCGGCTTGTATCGTAGGTGGTGTTTCGGCATACGGTGGATCCGGATCGGTATTTGGTATGGTTGTCGGTGCGACTCTTATCGGTGTTATAAATCTTGGTATGAGTCTTATGGGTATTGATCCTAACTGGCAGAAAGTCGTTAAAGGTATAGTTCTTCTGGCGGCTGTTGTATTTGAAATATTTAATAATAGAAAAAAGGCATAATAGGAAAATATCACTCATTTAAATAAGGGTATTATTTTGCCAAGTTGATGGGGACGGCTATTCGGTTTATATGATCGGTAGCCGTCTCTTGATAGTTAGAAATTTTCTTTAGTAGAGTTCTGATCAAACAGATTGTGATTAATTGATTACTTTACTTAAGAATGTATTTAATATATTATATTATAGAATTATAAAAGCACTTGAAGTAAAGATATAGGAGGAGTTATGGAAATATTGGGATTGTCAGACATGACCTGGATCAGTATGATCGCTTGTATAGCCTGTCTGGGATTTGGTTTATATATGGTAAAAACAGGTAAGCCCGGATTTGTGAGAAGTATTAATGATAATGCCAGGTATAAAGATAAGAAACAATATGCGTTGAGAGGAGGCAGGCTTCTTTTATACCTTTCCGGAGCTTGTCTGGTTATGACGGGATTGTCATTTGTGAGTCCTGTGATCTCGAATATAATCGGCATAGTTTCAATATGTGTATTTGGATTTTTTTGGAAGAAGATGAGTGATGAATACGGCCCTGTTTAATATTGAAGAAGAACTGAAAAAATTACCCGCAAAGCCCGGAGTCTATATAATGCATGATGAAAATGATAATATTATTTATGTGGGAAAGGCGGTCATTCTTAGGAATCGTGTCCGGTCATATTTTAGGGACAGTAATAAGAAAACATTAAAAATAAGAACAATGGTTTCTAAGATTTCATGGTTTGAATATGTTGTTACCGATTCCGAGTTGGAAGCGTTGGTTCTCGAAAATAATCTTATAAAAGAAAATCAGCCTAAATACAATACACTTCTGAAAGATGATAAAACATATCCCTATATAAAAGTTACAACTAATGAGGATTATCCCAGAATTTATATGACAAGAAAGGTTCGTAAAGATAATGCAAAATATTATGGACCATACACTTCTGCGAATGCTGTAAAAGACACCATAGAATTGTTGTGTAAATTATATAAGATAAGAACCTGTACATATAAATATTCTGAAGCGGAGAATTATACGATAAAGAATAACTTGAATGAGATTAATGATGACATGATCATAAAGTTGGGGGAAACGGATGAGGATATAAATATAAATAATTTGCCGGAAGTAAATAATGATCATAAAGAAGGGAGAATTGGTGAAAAAACAGGAAGAGCCTGTTTGTATTATCATATTAATCAGTGCCTGGCGCCTTGTCTTGGAAATATAAGTAAAGAGAAATATCATGAGTCGATAAAAGGTGCATTGGATTTTTTAAATGGTAATTATAAACCGCTTATAAACGAACTGGTCAATAAGATGAATATGCAGTCTGAAAATCTTGAATTTGAAGAAGCAGCTGTAACAAGGGATCTTATAGAGAGTATAAAGGCTGTTGCCCAGAAACAAAAAATTACGGATACGGGTGGAGAAGATAAAGATATTGTTGCTATGGCCCGGGAGGGTGCTTCGGTAATAATCCAGGTTTTCTTTGTCAGAAGCGGTAAGATAATAGGCCGGGAACATTATTATATGAAACATACCGAGGATACGTCGGATTCGGAGATCGTCAGAAATTTTGTTATGCAGTTTTATGCCGGGACACCGTATATTCCAAAGGAAATTATTATTCCGCTTGAAACTGAGGATATGGAATTGGCCGCAAGTTGGCTTGGTGAAAAAAGGGGGAGTAAAGTAAGACTTACGGTACCGGTAAAGGGGAAAAAAGAAAAGCTTATAGAGCTGGCGGAAAGAAATGCGCAAATATTATTACAGCAGGATCTTGATAAGATTAAACGTAATAAGGCCAGAACCGAAGGCGCAGTAACCGAGATCGGGAAATTGCTTGATATAGATAATATAAGCAGAATGGAAGCGTATGATATTTCAAATATAAGCGGATATGATTCGGTAGGATCTATGGTAGTATATGAAAACGGCCGTCCCAAAAAGAATGATTATCGTAAGTTCAGGATAAAAACCGTGGAAGGGTCCAATGATTATGCAAGTATGTATGAGGTGCTAAGCAGAAGATTTCAACATGGTATTATGGAAATGCAACAGAAAAATAAGGCTGACGAAGGAGATGAAAAATCTCCTCATGATCTGATATACGTAAAAGAAAATTTTTCCAGATTTCCGGATCTTATTATGATGGATGGCGGAAAGGGACAGGTAAATATTGCATTGGAAGTTCTTGATTCTATTGGATTAAATATTCCGGTATGCGGTATGGTAAAAGATGATAATCATAGGACAAGAGGTCTATATTTTGATAATAAGGAGATTCCGATTTCAAGGAATTCCGAAGCATTTAAGCTTATTACGCGGATACAGGACGAAGCACATAGATTTGCAATAGAATTTCATAGATCTTTAAGAGGTAAGGGTCAGGTACATTCTATATTGGACGATATAGAAGGCATAGGGAAAAAAAGACGTATTGCTTTGATGAAGTATTTTGATTCTATTGAAGATGTAAAGAGTGCAGATGTTGAAACGTTGATAAAAGTACCGTCTATGGATCAACGATCCGCACAGAGTGTATATAATTATTTTCATAAAGAATAATGATAATGACCGGTATCAGGGATAAGGATCACTTTATAAAGCTGTGTCGAAATTGTAGCGGAGTCATTCCTGTTATGGTTTTAAACAGGTTTATAAAGTGATTCGTGTTATCTATACCTACTATTTCCCCTATTTCATGGATTTTATTATCGGTTGAGAGTAACAGATCTTTTGCATTTTGGATCCGGACTCTGTTTAAAAATTTTATCGGACTTATATCATAGGCTTTATTAAAGTCCTTACATATCTTGAATTTGCTTTTCTTAAATTTTTCCTCCAATGTATTTAAGGTAATATCTGACTTATAATCGGTCTTTAAATAATCATATATTTCTTTTATATAATCCGGGCAAAGTAAGGTGTTATTATAATGATTTTTATACGCATTTTGTTCACGCCGTCTTTGAGAAATTATATAAGAGATTATACTTTCGTTTAAAAGCGGATCGTTGACTTTGATCGAGATAGGAACAGAATCTTCGGTAAAATGTATAGAAATATTTTTTATCATTTTTGCCCCCTTTGAAAATGATTAACTTACTTAATATTTAGAACCATTACTTAATTTAATAATACAATTTTAGTTAAAATACTGCAAGATATCAAGGAAAAAAATAGCATTATGTATAAAATGCAACGAATAAAACTATGCATTTTACCGAATTAACAATTTTTGCAATAAACAAAGATGATTGGCAAGAAAAAATGATGACATGTTTAAAAAAATATCCTATATTAATTATAGTAAAAATTAATCATATTTAAGTAATAAACTGATAATATTAAATGATATTATCGGAAAAGGAGGCAAAATGAAAAGTAAATTTGTAAAAACAATGGTATGTGCAGGTATGATCGGCGCATTGCTTTCGGGCTGCGGTTCATCGCAGACCGTCGAAGAAGCTATTCCTGCAGCACCGGGTTCACAGGCGGTTACGGAAACGGCAGCCCCTGAAACAGATGAAAAAACAGAGGAAGAGGAAACTGAAACGACAGAAGCCGCTGGAGAGGATTCAGCCTCGGCTACAGGTGGTCTTGTAGGTGTAGCCATGCCCACAAAAGATCTTCAGAGATGGAACCAGGATGGAACAAATATAGAAGCTCAGCTTAAGGAAGCAGGATATGAAGTTGATCTTCAGTATGCGTCTAACGATGTTCAGACTCAGGTTTCTCAGATCGAAAATATGATAAATAACGGATGTAAGTGTCTTGTAATATCTGCAATTGATTCGGAATCACTTGGAGATGTACTTGCAAAAGCAAAGGAAGCAGGGATTTATGTAATCGCTTATGACAGACTTATAATGAATACAGATGCTTTGAGTTATTATGCTACCTTTGATAATTATAAGGTAGGAACGGTTCAGGGACAGTATGTAGTAGATCAGCTTGATCTTGATAATGCTGAGGGTCCTTTCAGTATTGAAATGACAGCGGGAGATCCCGGTGATAATAATGCCATAGTATATTATGACGGAGCTATGGATGTGCTTAAGCCTTATGTTGAATCCGGTAAACTTGTGTTTAAGTCCGGTCAGGACTCTTTTGAGGATGTAGCGACAGCTTCATGGTCAACCGAGAATGCGCAATCAAGAGCAGAGAATATTTTGTCATCTTTTTATACAAGTGAGCCTTTAGATGTTTGGTTATGTTCAAATGATTCCACTGCTTTAGGAGTTGAGAATGCCCTTGCCGCAAATTATACACTTGATTATCCTATAATAACGGGTCAGGATTGTGATGTTGCCAATACTAAAAATATGATAGCCGGTAAGCAGTCCATGTCGGTTTTTAAGGACACACGTCAGCTTGCATCCAAGACAGTTGAAATGGTTGATGCTGTAATGCAGGGAAAGGAAGCGGAAGTTAATGATACCTCATCATATGATAATGGTACAGGAGTTATCCCTTCATATCTTTGCGAGCCTGTATTTGCCGATTCTACTAATTATAAGGAATTACTTATTGATTCCGGATATTACTCGGAAGATGATCTTAAATAAATATATATCTTAATAAACTCTCTTTGAATAGGGCGGACGTCAGAGCTGTAAGCTGCTGATGTCCGCTTTTTTGTAATTTTTTTTTTGGAAAAATAAAATTTAAGGTAATGACCCCATTTTTTTAAAAATTGGGTACGTAATATATAACAGAAGGGTAAAAACCTGACAGGAGCTTAGAATAAATATAAAAGACAGTACAGTTTAAAGGAGGAAACAGAATATGATCAAAAAGGAATTTGTTAAGAAAAGTACAGCGTTGGTAGTTACAGGAGCTTTATCAATAGCAATGACAGCAACGGTCTTTGCCGCACCGGTCGGAAACTTCGGCAGCTCAAATAATATGAGAAGTAATTCTTCGCAGGGAATGCAAAGACAAATGTCATCCGGCAGCAGGATGCAAGGCGGTATTCAGGGGATGAAGAGAGGAACTTCTTTCTCAAATCAGAAAAGCTCTGATGGAGAACAGCCTTCATTTGAGAACGAAAATATGCCTCAGATGGCAGAGGGAGAACAGCCTTCATTTGAGAACGGAAATATGCCTCAGATGACAGATGGAGAACAGCCTTCATTTGAGAACGGAAATATGCCTCAGATGACAGAAGGGGAACAGCCCTCATTCGAGAACGGAAATATGCCTCAGATGACAGAGGGAGGACAGCCTTCATTTGAGAACGGAAATATGCCTCAGATGACAGA
>JAILKH010000028.1 GCA_024693925.1 Lachnospiraceae bacterium
GAAGATGTTATTGCAAAGGAATTAAATATTTCTGTTGTTAATCGCCCTTCGTTTTACAGGATGACAAATAAATTAGGAATTCATACATCGCTAATTGGGCCTTTAAAAGATACTTTCCGCTTTGTAATAAATGGGAAAGACTATGATGAGCCAATGAATAGTAAACATATTATTCCGTGTATTATTGATTTCTTCGAAACAAGAGATTGCCTACAGGATTTTTATAGAAAACATTCTAAAAATAAGCTTGTTTTGCTCTCAAGTCCTTTTGACTACAAGTATTTAAAAGAGAATGATTGTCCGCTTAATATTGGTCTTTTGGCTTATTCACTCTCGGATAAATACATCTTTTCTGAAAAAAAAATTGAGAAGAAGTATGATGTTGTACTTACCGGGAGGCAAGATCCCCTTCTATATTCTTTTTTTATAAAATATATAAAGAGTCATCCCGATGTGTCATATGTTAAGCGTGGAAAGGAACTTGATAATGACGTGCATAAGACCAAGGAGTACTATTTAAGTGGAAGGGATTGCTTGGGAACTATTGAATCAAGAGAAGAGTTCATGAATTTGCAGGCGCAAGGCCGTGTAACATTGTATGGTGTGCAAGGATATCTTGATGGTTATACCAAAGGCTTTTATCACATGACACCTCATTTTTTGGAGATTATTGCTTGTGGGTGTCATGTGCTTTCTCGTTATCCTACGGGGGAAGAAGGAATAGATGCTCAATATTACGAATTTGAAAAATTTTCTACTTCAATCGGGACGTATGAAGAGTTTGAAATAGCCATGGATAAGGCATTGAGTACCGAAATAGATATTAATATGTACCATTCATATCTTAAGAAGCATTGTACATCAGCAAGGGCTGCAGAATTAAAAGAACTACTAAAGAAATTATAAAAGGAAATATTTCGGATGAGTAAATTAGTTGTTATTGGGGCAGGTATTTCTGGCTTATCTATGGCACATTTATTACAAGACAAGGGGAATGATGTAATCATCTATGAACGTGATGCTGAACCTGGTGGCCTTATTAAATGTCGTAGGGTTAATGAAAGTCTTTTCCATACATGTGGAGGTCATGTGTTTAATTCCAAACGGCAAGATGTTCTTGATTGGTTTTGGGCAAAATTCACTCGGGAGGATGAATTTAGTAAAACAGATCGTAATTCATGTGTTTTTATGGATAAGAACGGTACTGCGATGAAACATGACAATATTCCATATCCTATAGAAAACCACATGTACCTTTTTGATGAGGATACACAGAAAGCTTTTTATAATGATCTTGATGAGATTGACAAAGTTAAAGGTGAAAATGCTAAATTCACTGATTACGAGAGCTTTGGTGATTTTTTACGTTGGAGATTTGGAAAGACTCTTTATAGTCTTTATTTTCAACCATACAATGAGAAAGTGTGGCGGCGAGATTTAACTACTGTGCCTATGGCATGGATGGAAGGAAAGCTTCCCATGCCAACTACGAAGGAAATGCGTGATAATAATGCCAATAAGGTGGAGGAAAAGAAGTTTGTACACTCTACTTTTTGGTATGAGAAAAAAGATGGTTCTCAGTATATTGCTGATAAACTTGCAAAAGGGTTGAATATAAAATATAAATCTAATATTGATTGTATTCGATATCATGATGGTAGATGGACTGTTTGTGGGGCTGATTATGATAAGGTTATATTCTGTGGCAATATAAAAGACATGATAAATATGATAATTGGTGTGGACATAGATACATTTAGGGCACCTATTGAAGATTTGGAATATCATGGAACTACAGCTGTGTTTTGCGAAATAGATAAGAATCCATATTCATGGATATATCAGCCTTCTCGCTATCATGATAGCCATCGTATTATTTGTACAGGAAATTTCTCAAAAACAAATAATGGAGCCCAAATAAGGAATAATAGAATAACTGCTACCGTTGAATTCACTGATGAGATTGACAAAGAGACGATATTAGACAATTTAAAGCGTATTCCACT
>JAILKH010000179.1 GCA_024693925.1 Lachnospiraceae bacterium
GACTTATATATTTTACAGCATAATCACAGCATTTTAAATAGTAAACTTGTGAAAGTTTTTTGAACCGGTTTATTCTTTGCTTTTCTGCAGTGATGTTTTGCGGAACATTTCACAAAGGGCTATTATGAAGAATATCATAGGAGTACATAAAATCTGCTGGTAACAGAAAAAATTATGGAGTACGTAGCCTATGATGGAAGCAGAACCTGCAAGCAGAACAGGGTTATTACATTTGCGTATAAAAAGAATAAATCCGGTTGCAAAAATACCGAAATAAGATATGAAGCCAATTATGCCTTCGTTAAATAACATGTTTAACCATTCGTTATGAGCACATACGATCACTTCGCCATTCCAGAATGAATATAATTGCGCCGATCTTAAGTCGGAAGCATAGAGTACGGTTGCATAACAGTCCGGACCGGGACCGGTTAACATCATTTTTCTATAAGACGGTTCTTTCATTGCCTCTATTGTCGTTCTCCAGGTAAATCCACGATTGTTTCCCCATTGATCATTGAAAGTCAGATATTCCACGTTTTGAAATGCATTTGTGGGAAGAAGGCCTTTGGTGTTTAAGTATCCTATTATTATAACGGTGGGAATCAACGCGATGATCAGGATAATAATGATATTTCTTAGTTTTGTGTATCTTGTAATATCAAATTTATTATTATTAACGGCTTTTTTCAGGAAAACATATATGCATATCATTATAATGAATAAGATTAAAGTGACCGGTGAACCGGATATAAAAGTTGAGAGAGAATCAAGTTCTGTAAGTCTTTGAGGGAAAAGAAACTGGAAGAAACCTGTTATTTTCATAGCCCCCAGCATTACAAGCAGCATTTCAAAAAAATTTAGAAAGCGTTCGTTGCTTGTAAAGGAAGATGCGAACATAACGGCTATGATCGCTGCGAAGGCGGGATAGGCACTGTCACTGTTTTGAGTAACAAAGGTAGCGGCACCTATGGTAATATAAATTGTAAGTAATATATTTGAGACAGATCCTTTGGCATCATTATAAATATAAAAAGCCATACCGATGGGAAGTATTACTATCATGAAGCTGGAATACCAGGTTGATTGTCCAAGAGTAGAAAGAAATTTACTTATATAATATTCATTCAGTCCTTCATAAAGTCCAAGAGGATCTATATGAAAACGATGCAGCACTCCAAGAAGATACACAATAAAGGAAGAAGAAAGTATGATATATAATAGGTCTTTTTTCCAGGATTTTTGAAATAATCTGGAGACCAGGAAGTAAATGGCAACAAACATAAGTTGTGAACGAAGTCCCATGTTCCATCCGTTATAACCTTCCCAGGGCAGATTAACCACCGAGGTTTCTTCGGCGGACTTAAATAAAAAGAAAGTCGGATATTCGTTGGTTCTGTTTGGAGAAAACAGGAAGGAGAGGATCGAAGCTACGCCAAAGGCAAGGACGAACCAATCAAGAACAGACATATTTTTGGGCAGATTCTTTACGGTGTCTAAGGAGAACTTCCCTTCTTTAAAGCGGACTGATATATATATTAGAAGGATTATAAAGGAAAGAGACAGAAAAGTTACCGTAAGATACATGAAGAGATTATATTTAAAATCTCCTATATCATAGTATTTGTTATGGTAAAAAAGAGGCATTGCTATAAAAAATATTACACAGTATAGGGAAACAAAAATCTGAAATATATATAAGATCACTTCGGAAGGATTTAATACAGGATTCTTTTTTTTCTTGCTCATAATTGTTTTCTCCGTATTGCGCACAAGATATGTGGCGTTTGAATTTAATTTTTATATAATTTGGAACATTGTAATGCTAATATATAATATCAAATTAGATCGTAAATAAAAAGTAAAAAAATGAACCTATAAAAATATACGGTCTTTCTGTCTGATGTGCTATTATACTATGCTAACTATGATGATAAATACGTATATGCATAAAGATGACAGACAGTGGAGTTAAGAAAAGTTGAAAAAAGATAATGAATATATAAAATTAAAAGATCTTAGTAAATATCTTCACATAAAAAAAGGGGACAGGATTTTTGTGAC
>JAILKH010000039.1 GCA_024693925.1 Lachnospiraceae bacterium
ACAACCTCAGTAAAGGTTTAATTATTATAAGTTAAAATAGGAATATAAATAATGAATATTCTAAATGATATATATTGTCATTTTAATATTAAGTTAAATGTGGCTTAACACTTGATGTTAGTGCATATTTGGTTTACAATAATAAGAACTGTGACTTATTGTTCAGTTAAATTAAATTTAGTAAATGGTTTCCAAAATAATATTATAAACCAAGGTGATATATCGGTTTTTTGAGGTTGATAGATGAAAAAAACAATAATTGTTATGCCCGTTGCCAATGAAGAGACGACAATGGAGGGTGTTCTTAAGCAGATAATGGAACTTCCATATGATAATCTTTATGTATATCCTGTAATTGATTCCTTCAGTAAGGATAGAACAGAAGAGATCATAAGAAAGATGGAAAAGAAATATGATCGAATTAAGCTTATATTTCACAAAGAATCCAGGGGAGTCATTACCTGCTATTTGTATGGCTTTAAAATGGCTCTTAAAGATGGTGCTGAGCAGATAATAGAGATGGATGGCGGTGGTTCGCATTTGCCTAAAGAGATTCCTCAATTTATTGAAAAACTTGATGAAGGATATGATTGTGTATGGGGATCCAGGTTTATTGAAGGTGGAGATATTACAAATCAGCCTTTATACAGAAGGATATTAAGTTCGGGAGGGACCTATCTTGCCAATTTGGTGCTTGGGACCCGGCTTAAAGATATGACCAGTGGCTTTGAGGCATTTAAGAGAGAAATACTGGAAAAAATAAATTTGGATGCAATAATGTCAAGGGGTCATATGTATCAGACAGAAATGCGTTATTATTGCAGAAATTTTAATACAATTGAAGTGCCTATTCATTATAAGGGGTCAAAATCAAGTATAAAATTAAAATCCGTAACGGAGGCATTAAGTCTTCTTTTTAAATTAAAAAATAATGAAAAGAATGTAATGGTCAAGGAGAATGACAAATGAGTCCGGTGGCTTTAAATAAAATGTCACGAACAGAAAAGTATAAATTTATAACTATAGTCTTGTTTATTCTTATTATTACAGTATTGGCATGGCAAAGTGATGATGCGTATCATGCTTATGTAATGGCAAAAAATCTTGTGGCCGGTAATGGATTTGTTTATAACATAGGGGAAAGGGCGACAGCTTCTTCCTGTCCTTTATTTACTTTGGTCATTGCCGTTGGATATTTTATATTTAGAAATATGTTTTTGGTTTCCCTATTAATATGTATAATTTTTTCAACAGCCGCATATATATCAGTGTTAAAAAATTTTTGTATTAATGTTAAACAGGTGTTATTGACTTTCATTACTTTGATTGGGAGTCTCTGTTTTGTTAGTTATACAACCAGTGGATTAGAAAATTGTTTGTTGTTTTTTCTTACTGCTATTTTTGTGAAATATTATTTTCAAAGTAAAGTTTATAATAATAAGCAATTATTTATACTGGCAATACTTATGTCCTTGATAGCTATGACTCGAATGGATGCGGTATTAATATTTATACCGATGATATTTTATGTTTATTTAACTAAACGAGATGGAGTATCTTTTATAAAAGCAATATTTATAGGTTTAACAGGCTTGGCTCCGTTTATTTTGTGGGAATTGTTTGCTACATTTTACTATGGTTTTCCATTTCCAAATACTGCTTATGTAAAACTTGGTACATCTATTCCCGAAAAAGAATATTTAATTCGCGGAATTCAGTATTTTATTACTTCATTAAGTTTTGATCCGATACTTATTATTATACCGGTATTTGCAATTGTTTTAGTAATATATGTAAAAAACAGTCAGTTTACTATGTGTATGGCCGGAGTGCTTTTATATATATGTTATGTCTTTTATATAGGCGGAGACTTTATGGTTGGCCGACATTATACGGTATTATTTTTTATATCCGTAATAGCACTTCTTTATATAATTAATAATAATGAAATAGAAAACCGGATAAAAAGAAATGTATCACGAGGGTACATAACAATATTATCGATTAGTTTACTAATATCATATACTGTCAAGCCCATAACAGATCAATATCTTTTTAACAGCGGAAAATCTCCGATATCAGATGAAAGAGGAGGATATTTTCAATATACCAGCTTATATAATAATGCAATTTCCTATTTCAGGACAGGAAATATGGTTATAAGAAATGCCTGGAATGAGTCCGGAATAAATGAGCTAAGGGAGGCAGGTTATAAGTCCGGATTGGTGATCATGGTTCCGGGAATATCTATTTATTATAATTCCGATATATATTTAAATGATCTTTATGCACTGGGTGATCCATTCTTATCTAAGCTTCCGGCAGTAAGAGAGTCCAATTGGAGAATTGGTCATATGTGGCGGGAAGCGCCGGTAGGTTATGTAGAAACAGTTTTAAGTGGTATCAATCAAATTGAAAATGAAAGTTTAAGAGAGTATTATGAAGTAATTAAGTTTATTACTCGTGGTGATCTGTGGGATAAAGCCAGGATTAAAGCAGTTATAGATATCAATATGGGGAAATATGATCATTTATTGGAAGAATACAGAAATACTTTGGATGAAAATAATCATCAGATTACAGAAAGTTATTATCTTACAAGATAATATATCTATTGAATAGTAAGTATTTATATTGAGGAGGCATACCGTGGAAAAAAAGATAAATAAAAGTATTTATATCACTGCCGGAATTTATATAATTCTGGGGTTGGTAATGGTTTTATTTCCCGAAACAACAATGAAGACCTTTTGTCTTTCTTTAGGCTTGATTGCTGCGGGTCTTGGAATTATAAATCTTGTTACTTATTTTTCCAGAAGTGTGGATGATTCAGTATACCGATATGACTTTGTAAGCGGGATCATGCTGATTCTGGTGGGGATAATGTTTGTAGTTAAGATGGAAACAGTTATAGAGTATATTCCGGTTATTTTGGGAGTGTTGATTCTTTTGAGTGGGGTGATCAAGCTTCAGCATGCAATAGATCTTAAAAGAATTGATTTTAATGGATGGTTATATGTGCTGGTATTTTCTTTATTATGTTTATCTATTGGAACGGTATGTGTATTACAGCCATCATTTATAGCATCCACTCTTGTGATCATAATGGGAATAAGCTTTATTTTTTGCGGAATGACAGATTTGATAACTTTGATATTATTATCCAAGAGAATGAAACAATATGTAACGGATATTTTTAATAACAAAGATGAATCGGTAAAAGACGAAGAAAGTACAGAAAATCAGAATGATGAAATAAATAATGAGATAATAGATATAGAGATTAAATCGGATTCGGCAGAAGATGCTAAATAATAGAATAAAATGATACAGAAGAGAATAAGTAAAAACAGATAAAAATTGAAAAGAATAATATGAAGGATGCTTAAAATTTTAGGAGAATATGATGATGAGATTATGTGCTGCTCTTAAGAATTATGTCTCATCAGGGTTTTATCCGGGGTATATGCCGGGACATAAGGGAAATGATAAATATAGTTTTTTTGGTGATATATTAAAGTATGATATTACCGAAATTGATGATATGGATAATCTGCATGATGCAAAAGGTATTATTCTTGAATCACAAAAATATGCAGCCGCATTATATGGTGCGGATGAGACTTACTTTTTGGTAAATGGCAGTACTGTAGGAATATTAAGTTCTATTTTGGCTTGTACAGAATCTGAAGATAAAATTTTAATCGGAAGAAACTGTCATAGATCGGTGTATAATGCAGTCGTTCTTAATAAACTGGATTGTTATTATGTTTATCCTGGCTATATAGAAGAATTTGGAATAAATTCAATAATTAATCCGGGTGATGTAGAAAATATCTTAAAATCAAATATTGGAATTAAAGTGGTAGTTATAACTTCTCCTACATATGAAGGTATATCCTCAGATATAGCATCTATAGCAAAGATAAGTCATAAATATGGGGCAATACTGATAGTTGATGCTGCTCATGGAGCTCATTTTGGTTTTAATGATGCATTTCCCGATTCTGCCGTTAAAAGTGGGGCAGACATAATCATCCATAGTGTTCATAAAACTCTGCCATCATTGACGCAGACGGCTTTATTGCATGTAGCAGGAACAAGAGTAAATAAAGAGAAAATCAGGGAATTATTAAAAGTATATCAAACAAGTTCTCCATCGTATCTGTTTATGGCATCGATAGATAATTGTATGAGTATATTGAAAGAACATGGTAAAGAGTTGTTTGATGGCTTTTTAAATAACATATCGGAATTTGAAAGCAGAGCAAAAAAAATGCGTTATTTAATTTATATGAGCAGACTCCTGTGTTCGGAAAAATATAAAATAACAGGTAATGATATATGTAAAATAGTTATAAATACAAAAAACGCAGGGATATCCGGTAAGGAATTAAATGAAGAATTAAGGTCTTTATATAAGATACAGCCTGAAATGGCGGCTGATAATTATTGTTTATTTATTATGACAATAATGGATACAAAAGAAGGGTTTGAGCGCCTGATAACTGCCTTAGAGGATATAGATGAGAAATTGTTTGTTAAATGTAAAGGAAGAATATTTGAAAGGGAAGATTTAAATCTGTATTTGTATAACAGCCGGCCAATTAAGCGTATATCATCTTTTGAAGCTCTTAAAGAAACCGGGAACAGGATTAATCTAAAAGATGCTATGGGAAGGATATGTGCGGATTATATTTCTATATATCCTCCCGGGATTCCTGTTTTAGTTCCGGGGGAAGAAATATCGGTGCAGATTATAGAAGCTTTAAACAGAGCAATTGAAGAAAAATTAAATGTTCAAGGTGTAACAGATAACAGGGAAATCAGAGTTTATGGGTAAAATATTTTATATATTCGGTAAAAGCTCAACGGGTAAAGATACAATTTATAAATCTTTAATGAAAATGCTGTCGGATCGTTTAAAAGGTGTGGTAATGTATACTACCAGACCTAAAAGAGAGGGCGAAAAGGATGGAGTTACATATAATTATGTAACTGAAGAAGGTTATCATAAATTAAAAGAAAAGGGTTTAATAATCGAAGAACGGACATATGACACAGTGTACGGGAAATGGAGATATTTTACCGTAAAGGATGAACAGATAAATATAAAAGAAAATAATTATTTAATAGCCGGTACTTTAGAATCTTATATTTCAACAAGGGATTATTTTGGAAAAGAGGTTGTTAAGCCGATATATATTGAAGTAGAAGATGGAGAACGGTTAACAAGAGCTTTAAAAAGAGAAAAAAAACCCGGCAATCAAAAGTATGCTGAGATGTGTCGTAGATTTTTGAGTGATACAGAGGATTTTTCCGAAGAAAAATTAAAAAATGAGGAAATAAACCTTCGATTTGAGAATATAGATATTGATGAATGTGTAAACGGGATCATTGGTTATATAACCAGAGAAATACAAGAAACTCCGGATGAACAGCTTTAGAAGTTTTGTTACATGGAAGATAATAGAACAACATAATTAAATAACGCAATTAAATAACATATAAAATGAGATTTTTTATGTTGGATTAGATGTGACTGGAAGGAGGCTAAAGCTAAATGGATATGAAGATTAATCAAATGTTACCGACACAGTCGGTTACAGATTCAGCTGAACAGGCAAAACCTGCTGATGATCAGTTTAGATTTACTCTGATGAGCCGTATAGATGATGAAGGATTGCAGGAACGTCTTAATCTTATGTTTCAGGATATAACAATGCAAGGAAAAAAAATCAGTAAACATATGGATGTAAGGGATATGAAACGTTACAGAACCCTGATAAAGGATTTTTTAAATGAAGTGGTAAATCGGTCTCACAAATTTTCTCGTGAAAATTTTTTGGACAGACGAGGAAGGCACAGAGTGTACGGCATTATAAGACTTATTGATGAAAATCTGGATTCTCTGGCAGAGGAATTAATGAAGGAAGAAAAGGATCATATAGCGGTTTTGGGGAAAATAGATGAAATAAAAGGAATGCTTTTGGATATATTTACTTAACGGGTCAATTGTAAAATTAAAGAAAAGAGGAACGCTGTGGCTAAATTTTGCGATATTATAGGGCAGGAACATATTAAGGAGCATCTTAAAAGTGCTATATTAAATAACAGAGTCAGTCATGCATATATAATAAATGGGGAAAAGGATGCAGGTAAGGAATTTATAGCCGATACTTTTGCCATGGCTTTGCAATGCCAAGGCCATAGAGATAATCCGAATGATGTGGAGCCCTGTATGGAGTGCCACGCCTGTAAACAGGCAATAACAAAAAATCAGCCGGACATTAAAGAATTAATCCATGAAAAGCCGGGAACCATTGGAGTGGAGGATGTAAGAAAAGGTATAGTATCTGATGTTTTTATAAAGCCATACAGCAGTAAATGGAAGATATATATAGTAAATGAAGCCGAAAAAATGAGTTTACAGGCGCAAAATGCATTGCTTAAGACATTAGAGGAGCCGCCTGAATATGTGGTTATATTGTTGCTTACAAGTAATATTTCGGCTATGCTGCCTACAATAATCTCTCGTAGTACAATATTGAATATGAGACCGGTGGAAGATAAGATCGTTAGAAAATATCTTATAGAAAGAATGCAGGTTCCGGATTATAAGGCAGATATATGCGTAGCTTTTGCCAGAGGTAATATAGGTAGGGCAAAACACCTTGGAATGAGCGAAGATTTTGACAAAATTAAAAATGAAGCGCTGAGGGTACTTAAATACGCTTATCAGATGGATACTGATGATTTTGTTAACACTATAAAGGAAATTAATGCATATAAACTTAATATTGAGGATTATCTGGATATTTTACTTATTTGGTATAGGGATATGTTAATGTTTAAAGCCACTAATGATGTAGATGCATTGATATTTAAAGAAGAGATCAGGGACATAATAGAAAGAGCCGGAAAAAATTCATATGAAGGAATTGAAAAAATAATAGAAGCTATTGAAAAAACAAAAAAAAGATTAAAGGCTAATGTAAATTTTGATTTAGCAATAGAATTACTGCTGTTATGCATAAAAGAGGAGAATTAGAATGATTAAAGTAATAGGAGTTCGTTTTCGAACAGCCGGTAAAGTTTATTATTTCGATCCGGGAGATATAGAACTGAAAAAAGGTGATCATGTAATAGTGGAAACCGCAAGGGGGGTTGAATACGGAGCTTTAGTAATGCCGCCTACGGATATGGATGAAAAGGAGATTACCCAGCCCTTGAAACCGGTGATCAGAAAAGCAAATGATGAAGATGATAAAAAGGAAATAAGAAATCGGGAAAAGGAAAAAGAAGCCTTTAAAACCTGTAAAGAAAAGATAGTTAAGCATGGTCTGGATATGAAATTGATCGATGCGGAGTATACATTTGATAACAACAAGGTGTTATTTTATTTTACCGCAGATGGAAGAGTTGATTTTAGAGATCTGGTAAAGGATCTGGCCTCAGTGTTTAAAACCCGTATTGAGTTAAGACAGATAGGTGTAAGAGATGAAACAAAAATTCTCGGAGGTATAGGATTTTGTGGACGGCCTTTATGTTGTCATACATATTTATCTGATTTTGCACCGGTTTCTATTAAAATGGCAAAGGAACAAAATTTGTCATTAAACCCTTCCAAGATATCCGGTATATGCGGGCGTTTAATGTGCTGCCTGAAAAATGAGGAAGAGACATATGAGGAATTGAATAAGAAAATGCCCAATATAGGCGATATGGTTACAACGGAAGATGGATTTAAAGGAGTAGTTAACAGCGTAAATGTTTTACGACAGCTTGTTAAGGTTGTGATTGAAGAGGGTGATGAGAAAGAGATTAAAGAATATAAAGCAACACAGCTAAAGTTTAAGAGCCGTCAAAAAAGAGATAGAAATAAGGATAAAGCTGAGGAAGCCGAGCTTAAAGC
Organism: Lachnospiraceae bacterium; assembly: GCA_024693925.1. Taxonomy (GTDB): domain Bacteria; phylum Bacillota; class Clostridia; order Lachnospirales; family Lachnospiraceae; genus UBA2868. Next base: position 7,916 of record JAILKH010000039.1, read on the forward strand.
ACTGGAACAATTAGAAAAAAAAGATGGAAAGTCAAAACTTAATGATGATTAATGAAATGGCCGTTTGGGAAGTAAATCATTAAAAAAGATGTATGAAATTATGGATGAAGAGAGCAGGATACAGCTTAAGGAAAATGAACGTATAGATGATCTTCAAAGGAATGGCTATAAAATAATCCAGAATGAGAAGAAGTTCTGTTTTGGAATGGATGCCGTACTTTTATCGGGATTTGCCGTTGTAAGGCAGAAAGAAACAGTTCTTGATATCGGAACGGGTACCGGGATCATACCGATATTATTGGAGGCAAAGACAGAGAGCAGTCATTTAACCGGGTTAGAGATACAGGAAGAAAGTGCGGAAATGGCGAGGAGAAGCGTCATTTTAAACGGACTTGAAAAGAAGATAGATATAATAACCGGCGATATAAATAACACAAGAGATTTTTTTGAACAGGGATCCTTTGATGTAATTACCACGAATCCTCCTTATATGATCGGAAAGCATGGACTTATCGGCGATAATAAAGAGAAAGCTATTGCAAGGCACGAGATTACAGCCACGCTTGATGATTTTGTAAGGGAAGGGAGCAGACTGCTTAGGGATAAAGGTAGATTTTATATGGTTCATCGTCCTTTCAGAATGGTAGAAATATTTGCTACTCTTACTAAATACAGGCTGGAGCCTAAGAGGATTAAGATGGTGCATCCTTTTATTGACAAGGAGCCTAATATGATACTTATAGAATCTATAAAGGGCGGAAACTCGAGACTGACGGTTGAAAAACCACTTATTGTATATAGAGAGCCCGGAGTATATATGGATGAGATATATGATATTTACGGATATTAAAATTTTTATACTTAAGCAGATTTGGATGGGTTCAAAATGAGTGGTGAAAAACAAGGAGTTCTTTATTTATGTGCTACACCTATAGGAAATCTCAAAGATATATCGCAGAGGGTGTTGGATACTCTCAGAGAGGTGGATATAATAGCCGCTGAAGATACACGGAACAGTATTAAACTATTGAATCATTTCGGCATAAAGACACCTATGACCAGTTATCATGAGTATAACAGATATGATAAAGCCGCAGATCTTATTGATAAGCTTCGGGAGGGAAAAGATATAGCCCTTATTACGGATGCCGGAACTCCGGGAATTTCCGATCCGGGTGAAGTCTTTGTAAATATGTGTTATGATGCCGGTATAAGAGTCACTTCGCTACCGGGGGCATGTGCCCTTGTTACGGCGCTTACCATATCCGGGCTTAAAACAAGAAGGTTTTGTTTTGAAGCATTTCTTCCTGCGGATAAGAAAGCACGTCGTGAGATTCTGGAAGAGTTACAGGATGAGACAAGGACTATTATAATATATGAAGCTCCGCATCATTTAAGAAAGACGCTGGAAGAATTGAGGGAGATGCTTGGAAACCGTGAGACAGCTCTGTGTCGTGAGCTTACAAAGCAGTTTGAAGAAGTGCTCCGTATGCCACTTGATGATGCTGTAAGATATTATCAGACAAATGAACCCAGAGGAGAATATGTAATTGTTATCGAGGGAAAAGATCGGCAGGCGGTGAAAGATAAAGAAAAGCAGAAGTGGCTGGATATATCGATTGAACAACATATGAAATTGTATGAAGAAGAAGGTTTTGACCGAAAAGAATGTATGAAGAGAGTAGCCAAAGATCGGGGAATGACCAAGAGAGAAGTATATGGATTTTTAATATGCGCCGAAAATAAGTGATCGGTAAAAGAAGACATAGAATAAAATAACCTGAATTATTTAATAATTAATATATATGTGAAAGGATTTAAATTGGAGGATGAAATGGAAAATAAGGGAAATTACTACATTACTACTGCGATAACTTATACCTCGGGAAAACCTCATATCGGAAATACCTATGAAGCTGTTCTTGCTGACAGTATTGCAAGGTATAAAAGGCAGGAGGGATATGAAGTATTCTTCCAGACGGGAACCGATGAACATGGACAAAAGATAGAAGAAAAAGCAGCGGCTAAAGGCGTTACACCTAAAGAATTTGTAGATGAAGTTGCAGGTGTGGTTAAAGGATTGTGGGATATGATGGGAACATCCTATGACAGGTTTATCAGAACAACGGATGAAGACCATGAGAAGCAGGTTCAGAAGATGTTTAAGAAGATGTATGATAAGGGAGATATTTATAAGAGTACTTATGAAGGTCTTTATTGTACGCCTTGTGAGTCGTTTTGGACGGAGTCACAGCTTGTGGATGGTAAATGTCCCGATTGTGGCAGAGAGGTTAAACCGGCAAAGGAAGAGGCATATTTCTTTAAGATGAGTAAATATGCTGACAGACTTATAGAGCATATCAATAATCATCCTGAATTTATACAGCCTGTTTCCAGAAAGAATGAGATGATGAATAATTTCCTTCTTCCTGGACTACAGGATCTTTGTGTATCAAGGACCTCTTTTAAGTGGGGCATCCCGGTGGACTTTGACGAGGATCATGTAGTTTATGTTTGGCTTGATGCACTTACCAATTATATCACCGGTATCGGATATGATGCTGATGGGGATTATTCTGATAAATATAAGAAATTCTGGCCTGCGGATCTGCATTTGATAGGAAAAGACATAGTAAGGTTCCATACAATTTACTGGCCCATTTTTTTAATGTCTCTTGATGAGCCGCTTCCCAAGCAGGTATTTGGGCACCCATGGCTTTTGCAGGGGGGAGAGAAGATGAGTAAGTCCAGGGGTAATGTTATTTATGCAGATGATCTGGTAAGACTGTTTGGCGTGGATGCTACCAGATATTTCGTGCTTCATGAGATGCCATATGAAAATGACGGGATAATCACCTGGGAGTTAGTGGTTGAAAGGTTCAATTCAGATCTTGCCAACGTTTTGGGTAATCTTGTTAACCGCACTATTTCAATGAGTAATAAATATTTTGACGGTTTCGTAAGCTCTACAGGGGTTACAGAGCTTGTAGATGAAGATCTTAAGGCGATAGCTAAAGGCTGCAGGGATAAGATAAGTGAGAAGATGTCATCCTTAAGAGTGGCCGATGCATTAAGTGAGGTCTTTACACTGTTTAGAAGGTGCAATAAATATATTGATGAGACCGAGCCCTGGGTGCTTGCAAAGTCAGATGATAAAAAGAGCAGATTATCAGAAGTAATGTATAATCTTGTTGAGTCAATATGTATAGGTGCAAATCTTCTCATTCCTTTTATGCCTGAAACCGCCCGGAAGATCTTGATGCAGCTTCGTGGAACGGAAAGGGATTATGATCTGCTCGATGAATTTGGGCTGACTGCTCCGGGAACCAGAGTAACACAGGAGCCGGAAATGCTTTTTGCACGTCTTGACATAAATGAGATAATGAAAGAGGTTGAGAAGATACGGGAAATACAGAAAGCAGAGTATGAAAAAGAAAATGGGATACAGCAGATAAATGAGCAGTCTGCTAAAGTGGATTCGGTCAAGGAAGGAGAGGATGCAGAGTTTACAGACATAGAAGCTAAGCCGGAGATCACCTATGATGATTTTTCAAAGCTTCAGTTTCAGGTTGGTGAGATAATAGCATGTGATGAGGTTAAGAAAAGTAAGAAACTTTTGTGCAGTAAAGTAAAGATAGGCAGCCAGGTGCGTCAGATCTTATCCGGTATCAAAGCATATTATAAGCCAGAGGAAATGGTTGGAAAGAAGGTAATGGTGCTGGTGAATTTAAAACCAAGGGAAATAGCCGGTATGATGTCTGAAGGAATGCTTTTATGCGCAGAGGATGCGGAGGGAAATCTGGCATTGATGACTCCGGAAAAAAATATGCCTTCCGGTGCTGAAATTTGTTGAAGTAGTTAAAAATATATGTAGATCAATGTATGGGGAGAGTAAATAATTAGGAGGAATGATTATGAAAAATTATAGAGTTTTGTTTGTTTCTTTTTTAATAACACTTGGTATGACAATGACTGTATCGGCAACCGATACAATTATAATTGAAAATAATGCCACAAATACAAATGGACAGGAAAATGTTGTACTAACAGCAACACCAACGCCTGCGCCTACGGCAGAGCCCACAGCAACCCCTACACCTGTACCAACGGCAGAGCCCACAGCAACAGCAACCCCTACGCCGACTCCTACCCCTACGCCGACAGCAACTCCCGCACCAACACTTTTGGTTGGGACAACTTCCGAAAATGCAGTTCAGTCCAACACCGGTGTTACCGTAACAAGTAATAAGACTTATCTGGCTTTGGGAGCGGATCTTACACCCCAACAGAAAAGTACGGTATTGGCGCTTATGGGCATAGCGGAGGCGGATTTACCGAATTATGATGTTGTTTATGTAACTAATTCTGAAGAACATCAGAGTTTGGATACATATATAGCTTCATCCGTTATTGGTACAAAATCTCTTTCATCGGTAGTAGTAAGACCTGCAGATGCAGGACATGGTGTTACGGTAACTACAAAAAATATAAATTACTGTACAGAAAATATGTATAGAAATGCTCTTATAACTGCAGGAGTCGAAAATGCGGATATAATGGTTGTAGGTCCTTCTCCGATTTCGGGTACGGCGGCTTTGATAGGAGCACTTAAGGCGTATGAAAGAATGTCCGGAACAACAGTTAGTACCAAAGCTTTAGATACTGCTCTTAATGAACTTGTTACAACGGGAGAATTAAAAGAGGCGGTAGGAAATGATGCTAAAGCAGAGGAAATCATATCCTATGTGAAAGCACAGATAGCAGCGAATGATCTTAATACAGAGGAAGAGATCGAAGCAGCTATCCGACAGGGAATGAAAGATTTAAATGTTCAGCTTACGGATGAAGATATTAAGAAAACGGTTGATCTTATGATGAAAATAAAAGCCATGGGTATTGATTTTAATGTGCTGGCAGAGCAGGCAGATGATATTTATGCAAAGTATAAAGATCAGATAAATGCAGGAACTTTTAATATAGATAATGTAAATCTTGAAGATCTTGGTTTGGGAAAATTGGTAAAAAATGCAGTTGGTGGATTCTTTAAAGAGGTGGGAGATACAGTTAAAGAATTCTTTGGTGGATTATTCAGTAAATGGAAATAAATGAGATATATGGAAAACAGGATATATTATGAAATCAGACCTATATATAAGAATGAATGGGAAGACGCAATGCAGCTTGCCTGGAATACGTTTCTTATATATGAAGCACCTGATTATTCGGTAAAAGGAGTACATAATTTTAAAAATTTTGTCAGGGATCCTTTATTGAAAAAAATGTTTACCTATGGCGAATATATCGCCATAGGAGCATTTGTTGAGAAGAAAATAGTTGGGATCATAGGAATCCGTAATACAAATCATGTATCTTTATTATTTGTTGACAGTGAATATCATAGAAGAGGTATAGCCAGTGCACTTATGAAACGGTACATTAAGGATGCGCGAAAAAACGGAGTGACGTATATTACTGTTAACTCTTCACCCTATGCAGTAGGTTTTTATCATAAAATGGGATTTGAAAATGTGAAGGATGAAGTAGAAAAGGATGGGATCAGATTTACGCCCATGCGTGCTGAGCTTGAAAAGTCATTGCAATTAACCTAATAATAGGCTAAAATTATAAGGAAATAGTATATATTTTTAAAGTTTTCAGAAATAACAAAGGATATTTAAAAATGGGTAAATGGTTTAATCTTGATAGTCCTTTTGTTCAGTTTATGAATAAGGTTGCGGACTTGATGTGGCTTAATATATTGTTTGTATTATGCTGTATTCCGCTTATAACGATTGGAAATTCAATAACATCAATGTATTATGTTACCCTTAAAATGGTAAAAAATGAAGAATCATATATAACAAAAAGTTTCTTTAAATCTTTTAAGCAGAATTTTGTACAGGCAGTGATAATTTGGTTGATATTTATAATTGCCGGCGGAGTTATATTTGTTGATTATCGTATTATAAGCGGACAAATGGGTATAAATTTAGTAAGCGGGACCTTGAAGAGTGTAATGCAGGTCTTGTTTATTGCGTTATTTATCTTTTATGTTTTTACGTTTACTTTTGTTTTTCCCTTATTATCAAAGTTTGACAATACGATAAAAAATACAATAAAGAATGCACTTTATATGAGTATAAGGCATTTTCCGGTGACCTTGGCTTGCATAGCATTATTTATTATAATGCTTTTGTTGTTATATTACATACCGGTGATGTCGGTGCTTTCATTATTACTTTTATTTAGTTTGTTTGCTTATATAAGTTCGCTAATGTTTGTTAGGGTTTTTGAAATATATATCCCTAAAGATAGTTCGGAGGATACACAGGCGGAAGAAATATCAGGCAAAGATATTGAAGAGAGTGATTATAAAGAGTCCATATCCAAGGCGGCGAATGATCAATGATTTTATATATAATAATTTAAACCTGTTAAAGGGAGATTACATATATGAGTAATCAAAAGAAAAATGGCCAAAATATGTTACAGTGGATAATACCTACTGTAGTGTTGATGGTCGTAATTCTCTTTACTTTAATTACATACAAAGCTGATATACTCGATAAAGAAAAAAATAAAAGACTTGAAGAGTATAGTAACAAAGCAAGAGAAATGGCTGATTATTATTCCTCGGAAATATATATGATCGGTCAGGTGTCAAGAATGTTGTCTACCAGAGTATCTGTGGACAGGGATTATTTTTGCGATGATAATGTTAATTTATTAACCTCTGCAGTTACACAGCTTAATATTGATTCGGGCTATATACTTCGCAGCGATGGCAAGGTTATGAATGATAAAGGAGTGGAAGCGCCTTCGCTAAAAGCAGCTACCGATGGTGATATTGATGTAACGGATGGAAGTGTAGATGAATATATTGTTTCTTCAACCGGAGATTGTGTTCAGTATGTTTCGGCATCGTTTGCTGAGGGAAATATTATTTTAAAATATACTCCCAAAAAAATATCTGATTTGGATACCTTTTTAAGCAGTAATGCAAAAACTTCAACGTATATGCTGGTAAGCTCCAAAGGTATAATACTTGACAGTGCCGGGATAGAGTCAAAGGTTTTTAAATCCGGAGAAAATCTTTTTAAATATCTTGAAGGAGCAAATTACGAAGGAATTACAAAAGAAGATGAGTTTTTCAAGAATTTAGAGCAACATAACAAAGGTAAGGTTCTTATAACTAACAAGGAATCTGTTTCTAAATATTTTATATATCAGCCTATAGGTGAATATAAAACATTTGTGATGATTTCTGTAGATGAAAAACAGATAGATGAAGCTGCAAAAAAAGGAATATTATCTACTACACAAATGTTTTGGAAAATAGTAATCCTGATATTGGTATTTGTAGCCATATTGCTGATCATAAGCGTTATTAATGCGGCTAATTTCAGGAAATCAAATAGAGAATTAAAAGAACAGGCAGAGACGGATCTCTTAACGGATCTTTATAATAAAGTTGCAACGGAAACAAAAATAAAGGAGTACTTACAAAATAATGTTACAAATAAAAAGGCCATAATGTTTGTCCTTGATATAGATAATTTTAAAAAGATCAATGATACTATGGGACATGCCTTTGGTGATGAGGTTTTAAGTACACTGGGACATCAGCTTAAAAGTGAATTCAGAATTAATGATATAATAGGAAGAACCGGCGGAGATGAGTTTATTATTTTGTTAAAGGATCTTAAAGATGATGAAACGCTCAAAAGAGAAGCAGGAAGAGTTGCAACATTCTTTAAGAATTTTAAGGTTGGTGAATATACAAAATATTCGGCAACAGCTTCCATTGGAGCAGTTGAGATTCCCAAAGACGGATCTGATTTCGAGGCGTTATATAAGGCCGCAGATAAGGCGCTGTATCTGGCCAAGAAAAGAGGTAAGAACCAGATGGCCTTTTACAGTGAGACTAAGGACATTAAGCTGGATACAGAGAAGCCCGTATTGAAGGTTGTTGAGGATAAAACCGAAACTAAAGCTGAAACCAAAGCTGAAACCTTCGAAAAACAAAATATAGATTCTGAAGGAAAAGAAACAAATGGCGGCAGCAGTAAAGAAAAAGAAGCTTTAAATGAAAAAGAAGTAAATAATAAACCGGAGAGTAAGCCTGAAAGCAACAAAAAGCAGGAAGAACAAAAAACAGTTAACAGATCTGCGGCTAGTCCAAAGTCTGAGACTGCGACAAATTCGAAGAAAGTGGTTAAAAAAGTGGTTAAACGCCAGGTTGTAAAAAAAGCAGACGGAGATACGGGTTCGTTAAATGTGAATGACAAAACTATTGTAAATGAAGGGAAAAAGGATGGGTTGGAAAAGCCTGTAGTAAAGAAAAAAGTAGTAAAAGTCGTTAAAAAAGTTGCCGTTAATAAAGAAAAGTGATTTCTTTGGGCAGAATGTATATTAAATTAAAAAAAGTTTGGGCAATACTTGTATTTCTATAAAAAGATACTTTTGTTATACTTCTATTTGGATGAAGTTGAAAACACATTAGTGTAAACAAAAGTATTTTTTTATAGGAGGGATTATTAAAATGGCTAGTTTGTCTTTAAAGAACATTTGTAAGGTATATCCTAACGGATTTCAGGCCGTAAAGGATTTCAACCTTGAGATTGAGGATCAGGAATTTATTATTTTCGTAGGACCTTCAGGTTGCGGTAAATCAACTACACTTCGTATGATAGCAGGTCTTGAAGAAATATCATCGGGAGAACTTAAAATAGGTGATAAAGTTGTTAATGATGTTGAACCTAAAGATAGAGATATTGCGATGGTATTCCAGAATTACGCATTGTATCCTCATATGACTGTATATGACAATATGGCTTTCGGACTTAAATTAAGAAAGGTTCCGAAGGATGAAATAGATAAGATGGTTAAAGAGGCAGCAAAGATTCTTGATCTTACAGCACTTCTCGAACGTAAACCCAAAGCTCTTTCGGGTGGTCAGAGACAGCGTGTTGCCATGGGGCGTGCTATTGTTCGTAATCCTAAGGTTTTCCTTATGGATGAGCCTCTTTCTAACCTTGATGCAAAGCTGCGTGTACAGATGCGTATAGAGATAGCAAAGCTTCATCAGAGACTTGGAACCACCATTATTTACGTTACACACGACCAGACTGAGGCAATGACGCTCGGTACCAGGATCGTTGTTATGAAAGATGGTGTTGTTCAGCAGGTAGATACACCTCAGAATCTTTATGATAAGCCGGGAAATCTCTTTGTAGCCGGATTTATGGGTTCACCTCAGATGAATTTCTTAGATGCTGAAGTTGAAGTAAACGGTGACGTTGCAAGCCTTAAAGTTGCAGGTAAGTCAATTCCTCTTCCTCCTGCAAAATCAAAGAAGCTTATTGAGGGTGGTTATGCCGGCAAGGTAGTTACATTTGGTATTCGTCCTGAAGATGTTTATGATTCTCAGATGTTTATCGAGACTTCTCCTCAGAGTGTGTTTGAATCTACAGTTAAAGTATACGAACTCCTTGGAGCAGAGGTTTATCTGTATTTTGATCTTGAAGAATTCCCGATCACGGCAAGGGTTGATCCTCGAACAACCGCACGTCCGGGTGATTCAATTAAGTTCGCGCTTGATGTAGAAAAGATTCATGTATTTGATAAAGATACAGAGAAGACAATTACAAATTAGTATTAAAAAGAATTATCGTTGCCCCCGGACTTTTATCTCCGGGGGTAATTTTATTGAATAATAAAGGGTAACGTGCTAAAATGATAACGAAAAAGGAATTAATAAATTGATATGGGGTTGATAAATCAACTCCTTTTCTTATATTTAAAACAAATACTATTAACATTAAGGTGGAAACAGTAATGATATCAAATCAGATTATTTATAATTGTATTAAGGAAGCTAATGAAATAAGTAAGGTAGAATTTACGGTTTCTGATTCTATCGGAAACTGTATTGCTCAAACAGAAAAAGCAGAACTTATTAATAAAAGGACAATTCTTGAATTCCTACAGTCTGAAGCACAAACCCAAGAAGTGGAAGGGGCCTTTTTATTTAAAGTATTTGAAGGGAAGCAGGCAAATTATGCTCTGGTGGCAAAGGGAAACGAGGATACATTTCTTGTAGGAAAATTGATAGTTTCGCAGCTTCAGAGCCTGATCAAAGCCTATAAAGAAAAAGTAGACAGAAATAGTTTTTATCAAAATTTATTGCTGGATAATTTGTTGCTTGTAGATATATATAATCGCGCTCAAAAGCTTCATATAGAGGTTGTACAGCCCAGATGTGTATTTGTAATAGAAACAGATACGGAAGGAGACATAAATTATACCGAAATGGTAAGGGAGTTATTATTTAGCCAAAAAGGGGATTTTGTTACCTCTGTTGATGAAAAGCACATAGTTGTAATTAAGAGGTTGGAAGATGGAGATGGATATGAAGCATTAGATGAAACAGCAAATGTGTTGGTTGATATGTTTAATTCAGAGGCGATGACAAATGTGCGGGTAGCTTACGGTTCTATTGTAAATGAGATTAAAGGTATATCAAAATCATACAAAGAAGCTAATATGGCACTGGAAGTAGGTAAAATATTTTACGAGCAGAAGAATATAATATCGTATGTTACACTTGGTATAGGAAGATTAATATATCAGTTGCCGGTTAATCTTTGTCAGATGTTTGTTAATGAAATTTTTGGTGAAAATTTGCCTGAAGAAATTGATGATGAAATATTGTATACAGTAAATAAATTTTTTGATAACAGTCTTAATGTATCAGAGACATCAAGACAGCTATTTATCCACAGAAATACATTAGTGTATAGAATAGAAAAATTACAGAAAGCAACAGGATTAGATGTCAGAGTGTTTGATGATGCGTTGACCTTCAAAATTGCGTTGATGGTAGTTAATTATGTACGGCACATGAATGATCGCCAATAAATTAAATGCAAATTTAACAACTTATCAAAACGCCTATATTACGTATGATTCTTTAATCTATTCCGCGTATACCAACGATTTTGATTTTAGGAGAGAGCTGATCGGCAAATGCTGTCAGTTCTTTTTTTGAATAACCGTGAAGGCTTTTATCCGGCACATAATCCGACACTACAAAGTTTTGAAGATAGTATGCTCTGGCCCCCTTAAGCATATTTCCGATTTCCTCAAACACTTCTTTGTCATGGTATTCTTTGATCACGGTTGTTCGAAATTCATAGTCCAGAGAGTCCTGGTTGATCAATAATGATATGCTTCTTTTTATATTGTCTAATATATGATCAACATAGTTACTATCGTAACCGATTGAGTCAAAACCACAAATTTTATTATATCGATTAAATGATGATTTAACGTCAATCGCGATATAATCTATTAGTTCTTTTGACATTAATTCTTCTAAAACCGATGTGTTTGAACCGTTTGTATCCAGTTTTACAAGAAGTCCCAGATCTTTTATTGACTTTATTAGTCGAACCAAATCGGTTTGTAAAGTGGGTTCACCGCCCGTAATGCATACACCATCAATAACACCAGATCTTGATTTTAGATGTTGCATTATTTCTTCTTCGGGTATGGGTGTGATATTTTCCGGGCCGGTTACAAGATCCATATTATGACAGAAGGGACATCTCATATTACATCCTCCCAAAAAAATAGTAGACGCCACTTTACCCGGATAATCTAACAAGGTTGTTTTCATTAATCCATGTATTTTCATAATTTGCCTCAAATAATTAGTATGATATAATAATTAATTATAAACTGTGATAAATCTATATTATGTATAATAATTATACACTATATAGAGTTAATACTCAATTCTTATACTATATATTGTGGATTATTCTTAAATAGAGGAAAGCAGATTTAAATGACTACGGATGAAAGATATATGAAGCAGGCCTATAATCAGGCAAAGAAGGCTGGAAAAATCGGAGAAGTACCTATTGGTTGTGTAATAGTATATGAAGATAAGATCATAGCCAGAGGGTATAACAGGAGAAAAACTGATAAAAATACACTTTCTCATGCAGAATTGATAGCTATAAAAAAAGCCAGTAAGAAACTGGGAGACTGGAGGCTAGAGGGCTGTACAATGTATGTTACTCTGGAACCCTGTCAAATGTGCGCAGGTGCAATAGTACAGGCAAGGATGGATAGGGTAGTAATTGCAACTATGAGTCCCAAATCAGGTTGTGCGGGTTCAATAATAAATCTTTTAAATATGGATGAATTTAATCATAAAGTTGAAATAACAACAGATATTCTTAAAGATGAGTGTTCCGGGTTGCTGTCGGACTTTTTTGTTGATTTAAGAAAGCGGTTGAAAGTCGAAAAACAAGAGAATTTATAGAAAAAGGAGAACATTAATGATTCATGAAATAACTCCAGATATTTATTATCCGGAATATAGAAATATTAAATCGGCAAATCTCGATACAGCTCTTGTATATAGCGGTAAATCCGCAATACTGGTATTGAAGGATAATGAAGGATACAGATTACCGACCATAGGGGAAATTAAAGAAATAAAAAGTATTGAAAAGGATTCGGAGACTTATAATGATTATTATCTGTTTTCCATAAGTGAAAATAAATATTTTTTGGTTGAATTACAGGATGCGGTTAATGATAAGATCACTTACATTAAGACATTGGATGAAAATCCCCGGGATGAAGAGTTGTATATGAATAAATATGTATATATGAGTATACATCGCTTCAGGGAACTGAATCCTGTAGTTATGGTTTTCGCAGGAGCAACAGGATATCATATCAGAAACTGGAAGGAAACTGTTAAATATTGCGGTAAGTGCGGTTCTATAACAAAACCTTCAGATACGGAAAGGGCATTTGTATGTACAGGCTGCGGACATACAGCATATCCTCAGGTAGCCCCGGCAGTTATTGTGGCTGTAATAAATAAAGATAAGATTTTACTTGTCAGGAATCTTAAAAGACCAAAAAACGTAAGACTGGAGTTGGTGTCGGGTTATGTTGAAGTAGGTGAATCTTTTGAGCATGCGGTTCATCGGGAAGTAATGGAAGAAGTGGGATTAAAAATTAAGGATATATGGTTTTATAAGGATCAGCCCTGGGGGATTTCAGGAGCGCATATGATAGGATATGTGGCATATGTAGATGGAGATGATACTATAGTTAAACAGGATGATGAAATAATCGAAGCAAAATGGTATACAAGAGATGAGGTTCCGGAATATAGAAACAGATTAAGTGTTGGAAGTGAAATGATTTTAAAATTCAAAACAGGAGAAATAAAATAACAAAGGATATTATAAAAATATCAAAAATCTGTGCGCACTGTCTCGAATATCATCACATGTACGTTACCTTTGCAGTTAACTCAATTCAGGCTACCTTGCGGCACCCGGGAGCTTCCATTTAGTGCTGCTTCATTCCTGACCTGACACGGTTCGTGGATTCCCGCCGCGCAAGACCCGAATATCAACGCCACTTACAGAGGGCAGCTACATACAATAAATACCCTTAACAGTGCATCACCCCTGCTATAGCGGATTTCAGGTACAAGGAGCCGCTGATTCCCCGGCTGCACAGATGACTTATTATACTATTTAAGGGTATATAAAGTCAATAATTCAAGTAAATAAAGTAATTCATCACAGTTAGGAAGGTATTATATTACTATTATGGAAAAAGAAATTATGGAATATTACAAGGAATATGCAAATATTTTGGAACAGACAGAACAGGATATACTGGGGGAATTAATGAATATTTTGGATAACCTTACAGAAGATCCGGAGCATAAACCTTATGAACATATAATCAGTAGAATAAAAAGTAAAGAAAGTACAGAGGAAAAACTGGTAAGAAAAGGGTATGACATAGATTCAACGACAGCTTTGCTTAAACTATCCGATATTATAGGAATCCGGATCGTTACACATTTTGTTGGAGATATCTATTTAATCTTATCCGGTTTAAGACAGCATGAAAAATGGAGAATTAAAAAGGAAAAAGATTACATAGCACGGCCGAAAGAAAATGGGTATAGATCGTATCATGTAATCCTGGAAGTTCCTTTTTATTCCGAAGATATAAACACGATCTGTATAGAATTACAATTAAGAACAATAGCTATGGATTGCTGGGCGGCGTTGGAACACCAAATGAGATATAAAAAAAATGTGAAGAATACAGCACTTATAGCAAATGAATTAAAAAGATGTTCTGATGAAATGGCATCAACGGATCTTACTATGCAAACTATCAGGGATGTATTAATGCAATAAAATATATTGAAGAAAGGAAAAGCATGAAAATATTATATGCCGAAGATGAAAGACAGCTGTCAATGGCTGTAAATGAAATATTAAAGTTTGAAGGATATTCCGTGGATCCTGTTTATGACGGAGAAGAAGCACTTGAACATTTAAAAAAAGAAAAATATGATCTTGTCATATTGGATATTATGATGCCGAGACTTGATGGTATGAAGGTATTATCAATCATGAGGGCAAATGATATATTTACACCGGTTATTTTATTGACGGCAAAATCCGAAGTGGAGGACAGAATAGAGGGATTTGATGAAGGGGCAGATGATTATTTGTCTAAACCATTTGCAATGAAAGAGTTGATCGCGCATATAAATGCCATAGTAAGAAGAAACAAGGATTATAAACTTAAAAATCTGGAAATAGGAAATCTGTATCTGGATTGTTCCAGTAATGAGATAAAAACAGAGCATGGAAGCTTAAGGATCAGCCCTAAGGAGTCTTTATTATTATCGGAGCTTATAAAAAATAATGGAAGTTATTTAATAAAAAGAGATTTGGCGGAGTTATTACGCAGTGAAGATGATGATAAAGAAGATGAAACCATGGTAGATCTTTACAGTGCATATTTGAAAAATAAACTAAGACAAATACATGCAAATGTTAAAATAGTCAATGATAATAAAGGAGCTTATAAAATATTAATTGAATAGATGTTATAAGTCATTGAAGCGACCGATTCTAAAACTGTTTAAAAGGTGATTTTAATGAAAAAACTTCAGAAAAAAATGATAGCTGTAGTATTTGTATCGGTGATCATAGTATTATCCGTATTGGCCTTAGGTTACTACTTTACTACATTACTATATAACACGAATCAGGCAGACGCTATTACCAAATTGATCAGTATTAATAATGGAAGTATGCCGAAAATGCATGAATTTAATGAACAGGAATTTGAAGAAGAGACAAAATACAGGATTTCTTTGAATGCAGAGGCAGAATTCAGAACCAGATATTTTATAGTAAATATAAAAGAAAAAAATAATGAAGATAAAGTCGAGACTGATCATATTGCAGCTGTCAGTGAAGACGAAGCCCGTGATATGGCAGATCAGGTTATGCTCAGAAATAAAGAAACGGGATATATAAATGTATACAGATACAGACTTGTACCCGAAGCAGAGGATAAAAATAGTACAGATTATATAATTTTTCTTGATTGCAGAGAGTATATGGAATCGCAAAGGGCATTATTTAAAATTGCGATTTTTCTATCGATCGTATTTTCAGTGTTGGTAGCTTTTATATTTGCTTCTCTTTCATCTAAGATTCTTGAGCCCTTTGAAAAAAATCAGAAGGCTCAGAAGCAGTTTATAACAGATGCAAGTCATGAATTAAAAACTCCATTGGCAATTATATCTGCCAATGCGGAAGTACTTAAGTATAAGAGCGGAGATAATGAATGGGTAAATAATATTGTTTCGCAAACCGAACGAATGGGTAAGCTTATAAATCAGTTATTAATTCTTTCAAGGATGGAGGAGGTCGGAGATAATGATAAAAAAGAAACCTTTGAATATTCTTCGGTTATAAAAGAATCCATGAAAAGGTTCGAGGGGATTTTTGAGAAGAAAAAGATTGAAGTGGTACAAAATATAGATGAATCGGTTTATATAACAGGTATAAAAAATCAAATAGAAAAATTAAGTGATATTCTTATAGAAAATGCTTCTAAGTACGTACCGGAAGGCGGAAAAGTATCAATCAGTTTGAAAAAAAACGGAAAAAAGGCGGAGCTTAAATTATTCAATACGGCAGTAATAGATGATGATTTTGACGGTAAAAAGATATTTGACAGATTTTACAGGACAGATAAGTCAAGGTCATCCTCTACCGGTGGTCAGGGTATAGGATTATCAATAGCAAAACGAATTGTTGAACAGCATAAGGGAAATATTTCTGCGTCAGCGTACGAAGACGGAATATTGTTTAAAGTGATAATATAGGAAGAAAGTTGAACGGTATGAAAAAAATCTGCCCTTATTTGTTTAATCAATAAACTAATCATTGAAACCACTATTTGATTATGATATACTTAAAAAACATTCTGGAAAGGTTGTTATTATAATTATTAAGAAAGGGAAAAAATCATGAACAAATTGGAATTACAAAAGACAGCCAATGAGATACGTAAAGGTATTGTAACTGCTGTTCATGCTGCAAAAGCAGGACATCCGGGTGGTTCATTATCGTGTGCGGATATCATGACATATCTGTACTTTGAAGAAATGAACATAGATCCAAAGGAACCTAAGAAGGAAGATAGAGACAGGTTTGTTTTATCTAAGGGACATTGTGCACCGGCTCTTTATTCTGCTTTAGCCCAAAGAGGATATTTTCCGGTAGAGGAGCTTACTACCTTAAGAAAATTAGGATCTCATTTGCAGGGTCATCCTTGTATTCAGCATACACCGGGTGTTGATATGAGTAGCGGATCATTGGGACAGGGTATTTCCGTTGCGGTAGGAATGGCACTTTCGGGTAAATTGTTTAAAAATGATTTCAGAGTATATACATTACTCGGAGATGGTGAACTTGCTGAAGGCCAGGTATGGGAAGCATCAATGTTTGCAGGATTTAAGAAATTAGATAATCTTGTAGTTATTGTTGATAATAATAATTTACAGATAGATGGTCCTGTTACGGAAGTGTGTGACCCCTATCCGATTGATGAAAAATTTAAAGCTTTCAATTTCCATGTGATCAATTGTGATGCTCATGATTTTGATTCAATAGAAGCGGCTTTTAAGGAAGCAAGGGAAACAAAGGGTATGCCAACAGCCATTATTGCCAAGAGTCTTAAGGGTAAGGGCGTATCATTTATGGAGAATAGTGTAGATTGGCATGGTGTAGCGCCGAATGATGAGCAATATGCCGTTGCTATGGCAGATCTTGAGAAAGTGGGTGAAGCATTATGTCAGATGTAAAGAAGATTGCAACAAGACAAAGTTATGGTAATGCTCTTGTGGAATTGGGAAATGAGCATGATGATCTTATTGTTCTGACAGCAGATTTGGCTGCAGCTACTAAGACCGGTATTTTTAAGAAAGCTCATCCTGATAAACATATCAATGTAGGTATAGCGGAAGCAAATATGACAGGTATAGCGGCAGGTCTTGCAACTACCGGAAAAGTACCGTTCTGTTCGTCCTTTGCAATGTTTTCTGCAGGACGTGCTTTTGAACAGGTTCGTAATAGTATAGGTTATCCTCATCTTAATGTTAAGATTGGAGCGACTCACGCCGGTATATCTGTAGGTGAAGACGGAGCATCACATCAATGTAACGAAGATATTGCACTTATGAGAACAATTCCGGGTATGGTTATAATAAATCCGGCAGATGATGTAGAAGCTCGTGCAGCTGTTAAGGCGGCTTACGAATATGTTGGTCCTGTTTATTTAAGGTTTGGCAGAGCGGCTGTTCCTGTATTTAATGATGAAGCAACCTATAAGTTCGAGATGGGTAAAGGAGTTGTTCTTAGAGAAGGAAAGGATCTTACAATAGTAGCTACGGGACTTACGGTTCCCGAGTCACTGGAAGCAGCGAAAATGCTAGAAAAGGATGGGATTGATGCTGAAGTGATAAATATACATACTATAAAGCCCCTTGATGAAGAGTTGATTATTTCATCAGCGAAAAAGACAGGAAAAGTTGTTACTGCTGAAGAGCATTCGGTTATCGGAGGACTTGGATCTGCGGTATGTGATTGTTTATGTGAAAATTATCCTACTCCCGTTAAGAAGATCGGTATGCAGGATGTATTTGGTGAATCCGGTTCGGCAGCAGCATTAATCCATAAATATCAGCTTGATGCAGAAGGTATATATGCTCAGATAAAGGATTTTCTTAAATAAAGAATTGCTTATGAAGAAGTAGTTATTAAAAAGAAATAAATGTAGAGTTGATTAAGGGAATGGCGTTGACCATTCCCTTTTTTTTGTATATATTATATCAGTAAAAAGTTAATGACATAAAATAAAAATATTAGATTATTTAAAAGGAAATAAATGGCACAGATCAGTAATTATTTCAAAAATAAATATGAAGATGGTCAGGAAGAGATCCATAAAAAAATAAACAGGCACCGAAGGATCATATTGTACAAGATTCTGGCAGTAGTTATAGTTATCATTATAATAAGTATTGCTATATATCATAATTATAAAACTATGATATATACAGACTATACAGTTCTGCGAACAATGAATTATGAAGAAGCTAAAACTTCTTCTTATCTTAAATTTAATAATAATGTTATACGATATAGTGCAGATGGAATATCGGCATTTAATATGGATAATGAAATGTTGTGGAATCAGCCGTATCAGATGCAGAATCCCATTGTCGATGTATGTGGTGATTACGTTGCGGTTGGAGACTATAAGAAAAGTAAAATATATGTGCTCAACAGTGAAGGTCCGCAAGGAGAAATCGATACAACCCTGCCTATTCAGAATCTTTGTGTTTCAGGAACGGGTAATGTAGCGGTTATTCTTGAAGAAGGGGAAGTAACGTGGGTTAAATTGTTTAATAAAGAAGGTAAAAATATAGCAAATGACAGAACTACAATGGATAAGAGCGGTTATCCTATGGCAATAGCTATTTCGGATGACGGAATAATGTTATGTGTTTCTTATTTGATTATAAACGGAGGTACATTAACTTCTTCGGTTGCCTATTATAACTTTGGTAATGTGGGACAGAATGAGATCGATAATTTGGTATCGGGTTATAATTTTGCAAATTCTATAGTTTCTTATGTGGAATTTATGAATGGTAACACTTCTTTTGCAATAGGAGATAACCGATTGGAGATATTTAAAGGAGATCAAAAGCCTGAGAATATTTTTGAAACGGAAATCACCAAAGAGATAAAAAGTGTTTTTCATAATGAAGATTATATAGGTCTTGTATATGCTGAAGGCAGAAGTGAAAATCCGTATCATATAGATGTATATAATACATCCGGAGATATAATATATGCAAAAGACTTTTCGTTAAACTACAGTGATATAGTATTTAATAAAGATCTGGTAATAATATATAACAGTGATGATTGTGTGATATACAATATGAATGATGTTGAAAAATACAGAGGGAGTTTTAAAGAAAGCATAGTTAAAATGATCCCCACAGATTCAATAACAAAATATTTGTTGGTTTCAGGCACAAGAACAGAAGAAATACAGTTAAAATAAACTAAATAGAAGTATGGATATAGATGATTACAAATTAAGGGATAATTGTTTGAATATATGGATATAAATTTTTTGTTCATTATTGTGGTCGTTATTTTTCTGCGATTTATGATAAAAGGATATAAAAAAGGATTTCTTCGAATTCTGGTTTCTCTGATAGGGGTGCTGACGGTTATGGCAGGAGCTATTGTAATATCTCCTGTGATAGCTTCAAATCTTAGTAGGGATTCTTATATATATGAAAAAATAGAAAACAAAATTATAGAATCATTTAATCATAAAGCAAAAGAAGCGGATAATTCATATGAAGTATTTGGAAACGATCTTTATGAAAATAATGATCGGACTTTATTAGACGATTTAATGGATGAATACAATATGCCGCAAATTTTGAAAAGCGATTTTATTGAGAAATACAGCATCAGGATATATCAGGGTATCGCGAAAACGGTATTTGAAAAATATCTTGCCGGTTACATAGCAAATTTAATCATAAGATCAAAGGTTTTTATTATGGTAACGGCAATCTTGTATATAATTGTGTGGTTATTGCTTAGAACCACGGATCTGATAGCCAAATTGCCGATAATAAAAGGTTTTAACAGAATACTCGGATGTATAACAGGACTGGTGGAAGCGCTTTTTATAGTTTGGATGATTTTTTTTGTGATCATTGTATTTATGGGTAATGGTATTGGTGAAGAAATGATCAAAAGTGTAAAGGAATCATCTTTTTTGACTTTTTTATTTAATAATAACCTGATACTAAAACTAATATGGTAAATTGAAATATACAAAATATATTTTTAAAAGCAATTTTTGTGTTTGAAATATATCTAAAATACAATATATTGTAGGCTTAAAATAATATATAATTTTTGTGGAAAAAATGCTTAAAAAACCATTGACAAGGCAAAATCAAGATGATATTATGTGTAAGCTGTTGTTGAGAAATTGACAAAACTATTTTTAACAGATGAGTTTAAGGATTGATTATCAGCAGACTGAACCTTGAAAATCTAATAGTATAAACCATCCCTGAAAAATTTCAAAAATTTTATTTTTCAGAACGACCCTAAGTAAATATTTAGGATTGATCATAAGGAAGGCCATCAAAGATGGAAGGCCTTATGACAAAGGATAAGCTAGCTTATCCTGAAAGGAACAAACATTTAAATTGAGAGTTTGATCCTGGCTCAGGATGAACGCTGGCGGCGTGCCTAACACATGCAAGTCGAACGGAAACTTGGCGCTTCGGAGATTTCGGTCAATGATTGCCGGGTTTTAGTGGCGGACGGGTGAGTAACGCGTGGATAACCTGCCATATACAGGGGGATAACAGTTAGAAATGACTGCTAATACCGCATAAGCGCACAGTTTCGCATGGAACAGTGTGAAAAACTCCGGTGGTATATGATGGAT
>JAILKH010000054.1 GCA_024693925.1 Lachnospiraceae bacterium
GGGTTATATATCGGACTATTATGAGAAATATCCCGGGCTTAAGGACAGGGTTACCTTCGTGGGAGCTATAAGCGATAAGTCAAAGCTTAAGGAAGAGTATTTAAAGTCAAAGGTCTTTACTTTGCCTTCTCTTAGCGAAAGCTTTGGCATTGTGCTGGTGGAGGCTGCCTCTAATGGCTGTTATCTTATTACCTCCGATATGGTTCCCGCCTGTTATGATATATCCCACAGATTCGAAAACGGTATGGCAGTAAGTGCGGGGAATGCCGAAGCCCTTGCGGAGGCTTTTCATAAGATATGTGATGGGGAAACGGACTGGAAGAGTATTGAAATAAAAACAGCAGCCTATGTTAAGGCTGCCTATGATTGGAGTAAGATCGTTAATAAATTATATGCGGAAATATGTGAAACGATATAATATGTCAGACTTATCATGCCTTTCCGGATTTCTCCCAGGAAGGGATGGTGAGCCTGGCATTCTGTTTACGTACCGTTAACTGGAAACGACGTATCATTTTCTTGATAAAGTCAGGAAAATTATCCATAACAAATTGCTTAAGCTTCATTTCTCTTATTTTAACCGTAAGTTCGGCTGCGGAAGGACCGTTTATTCCATGAGAATTCCGTATTTTCAGTGTTTCCATATATGTATCGTAGAGCTTAAGAGAAGAAATCCCGTCTTTGGAGATTATACAGGTAATGACACCTGTGTCTCTGAAGAAGAAGCCTTTCTTATACATTGATAACAGAAAGTCATAATCCGCACCTATCTTATAATTTGTTTTATAAGGATATCTGCTCATTAATTCGCGGTTTATAAAAGCAGATTGATGAGAAAAAGGCATACGTTCTTCAATCTGATCAAAGGCTTTGCGGAACATATAATAATGACCGTATTCGCATTCAACCGCATCCCCGTAGAGTATTGCGGCGTTGGGATAATTACTTTTGCTGAAAATATCGGTAAGAACTGTGGAATTATAGAAACAGTCACCTGCGTTCATATAATTGATCCAGGTTCCCGATGCACGTATAACAGCCTTGTTCATTCCGTCGTATATACCATTGTCAGGTACCGACAGAACATTAAAATAGATCCCTCGTTTGTCAAAAAGTTCCTTATATTCATTTATGGTATTCAGTGTTCCGTCATCCGAGCCGCCGTCCTGTATGATATATTCGAAATCATCAAAATCCTGGGCCAGCACGGATTCTATTGTTTTAATAATGGTTTTTCCCGGATTGCGACATACCGTGATAACGGAAACACAGGGTTTATTTGTATTTTTCATAAACACAATTATAGCATAAGTGGGAAAATAATAAAAGAAGTCACGGTATTAAAACCGTGACCTCTTTGCTTAAATATTATTTTATTTTTATCTGTACATTACTGCGAAATCGGCAACAGCTTTGTTAAGATTGGCTCTCCACTGTGCGGTTGCTGCAACCGCTGCGTTATATTCGCTGATGGCCTGAGGGATCATTGCCGCATACTGGGGATTTGCCTTAGCCAGGTTAGTGTAATTATCAACTACTTCTTTCTTGATACGTTCTGTTTCTTCAAGATTTATTATAGCCTTCTTAAGATAATTGATGTAGTTGTTGGCTTCATTCTTGTTGTAGGTCTGAACCTGTGACATAACAAGAGCGATCTGCTGATTGGCTGCATTCTTATCTGCCATAGTGTTGGCAAGTGCCTGAACCTGTCCTGCTACAACTGCCTGATGATCGTTAAGAGTCTTAATAAGCTGAGCTTCCGTAACGATAGTTGCGGGATCGGTAACTTCCTGAGCCATTGCGGGTACAGCACCAATAACTGTAAGAGCTGCTGTTATAACGAGCAATTTTGATAATTTTTTCATTGGTATTACCTCCTTAGTAATATTAGAAATGACAGATCCTTATATTTATAAGAATCAAAGTGTTGTCTTATTTTACCTCATAATTGTCATATTCACAAGATAAATGATGTTTTTTGTTTGATTTTACTATATGTTGTAGTTGGGATCACCAAAAAGTTGTAAAAAGTATGTTATGGTGACGGCTTTTATGCTATAGTAAGATACGGAACGGTTTAGGGGTTATGCTTTGGAAAGTCAGGTTGGAACTATATGAAATGCACTTCGGTAATGGTTATCTTAAATTATAATGATATGAAGGTAACTGAGAAATTAACAAGGACTGTGAAGGATTATGATTGTCCGGACCGGGTGATCATAGTGGATAATGCATCTACGGACGGTTCTTATGAATACCTTAGAAGAGCCTTTAATAAGACTGAGGTGGATGTTATTGAAGCCCCCTTTAACGGAGGTTATGCCAGTGGCAATAATTTCGGTATACGATATGCTATAGAGCATTATTCGCCGGAATATGTTTTTGTTGCCAATCCGGATATAGCGGTTTCCGGAGATACTCTCAATAAAATGGTGGAGGCTATGAATTCTCATGGTGAATACGGTGTGTTGGCTCCCATAGTTAATCAGGGATATAATGTCTGGAGGCTTCCCGGATTTATTGGTATGATAGAGAGTCTCTTTCTTATATGGTTTAACCTTGATAAGAGAAGGATCAGAAATAAACTGATAAGTTCTCAAAAGAAAATAGAAGATATAGGTGTAGTTGAGGGTTCCTTCTTTATGATAAGGTTATCCGATTATATTGCCATTGACGGTCTGGATGAGAGGACCTTCTTATATGCCGAGGAGATAATACTGTCCCATCGGCTTAAGGAAAAGGGTAAGAAGGTAGGCGTGCTTACGGGATTAAGATATGATCATTTACATTCCGCCAGTATTAAGAAGGAATATAAGGCATCAAAGAGAAGAGCTTTTCATAATTTTTATGACAGTTTCCGTATTTACAATAAATATTATCTTAAGACAAATAAATTGCAGGACGGGATTTTCTATATCTGTTATTGTCTTGCTTATGCGGAACGTTTTATATATGATCTTATAAAAGGCGGTAAACAGGCAACAGAGAATTAATAACGGTATTTAATATATAGAAGGAATGGTAATACAGGCAGCAGAGTATGTTTAAAAGAAAATTAGATGAGATTTGTTCAATTATATATAGATTTATCTGTTATCCCTTTGTAAGGATAAGTATAGAGAAGAATACCGGCAGTATTATGAAACAGGGTTCATATCTTAATAAGGGCTCTAAGCTGTGCGGAAATAATTATATAGGAAGAGATACTTTACTTAGTAATACTGTGGTTGGATACGGCTCCTATGTGAATAAAGGATGTGATATATCCAATACCAGGATAGGGAAATATACCTCCATCGGTTCAAGAGTGACTACGGAGCTTGGTTCCCATCCCCTGGACGGTAAGCATATAGCCCTGCATCCATGTTTCTATTCTTCCGGCGGGGAGCTGGGGTACACTTATTCAACACAGAACAGTTACGAAGAGCAGAAATATATAGATAAGAAGCAGCGGGTTCAGGTGGTTATAGGAAATGATGTATGGATAGGGAATAATGTAAGTATCCTTGAAGGCGTTACTATCGGTGACGGAGCGGTGATAGCGGCGGGAGCGGTGGTGACCAAGAATGCGGAACCCTATGGGATCTATGCAGGGGTTCCCGCAGTTAAGTTAAGATCCCGCTTTGAGGAGGATAAGATAGCTAAACTTCTTTCCGTGAAATGGTGGGATAAGGATGTTAAGGAGATTAAGAAGCTTGCAGCTGAAGGCTTCTTTTCGGATATTGATAATATAGATAGGGATGATCATTAAATAATTACAGAATGCATTTATCAGTGTGGGAGATTGGTATGGATAAGGTTGCGATAGTTGTAATAGCGTATAACAGGGCAGAGTCTTTATTAAGGCTTTTGGATTCTATTTCGGAGGCTTATTATCCGAAGGGAGTGGATATTCCTCTTATCATAAGTGTTGATAAGAGCGATTCCGAAGCGGTTGCCAATATTGCCAGGGAGTATGTCTGGGAGCATGGATATAAATCCGTAAGGCTCTATGAAACGAATCTGGGATTGAGGGAGCATGTTCTTTCCTGCGGGGATATTGCCTGCGAATATGACGGCGCTATCCTTCTGGAGGATGATCTTTATGTGTCCCCTTCCTTCTATATGTATACACTGGCGGCTCTTACAAGAACCAGAATGGTTGGCAGGATAGGTGGTATATCTTTGTATAATCATTTGTTTAATGTACATTCCAGAGAGCCCTTTGAAGCAATATATGACGGTTACGATAATTATTATCTTCAGATGGCTTCTTCCTGGGGCCAGGCTTTTTCGGGAGAACAATGGGAGAGCTTTCGCAAGTGGTATGAGGTATATAAGGAGGAGGAGATTGGGGCCGATAATGTTCCGGAGAATGTTTCCTCCTGGTCGGCGAAATCCTGGCTTAAATATTATATTAAATATCTTATTGATACCGACAGATATTTTCTGTATCCCAGGATTTCCTTTACCACCAATTTCGCAGATGAAGGCGAGCATATGAAGAAGGGAACAGGGATCTGTGATCTGCAGGTGCCCATTGCCGGCCTTAACAGATACGGTCAGATAGATTTCAGATTCTCCGATCTGGATGAATCCATGGCTATATATGATGCATATTTTGAAAACCTGTGTCTTGAACACAGATTACCCCAGGCTGTAAGGGGACAGGTAAGCATTGACCTGTACGGAACCAAACAGAGCGGAGGATATAAACGTTATGTCCTAAGCTCCAGGCCGCTTCCTTACAGGATGCTGGAATCCTATGGTAGAAGGATGCGGCCTATAGATGCCAATGTTGTTTACAAACCGGAAGGCAGGGATTTCTTCTTATATGATACCACCAAGCCCGGGAAGGCTCCCAAGGTAAAGAAGGTGGATAAATATCTGTATAATTACAGGGCGCTTAAGGCAAAAGAGATGTTATCCGTTCTTTCGTTCAGGATATTTGAAAAATCACCCTTTGCCGGGAAAAAGAAGAAGCCGGTAAGAACCGTTGCCGCAGCTGATAAAAAGGTTAAGAGCGTGGGTGAGAATTCTATTGAAAAGCCTCTGCTCCCCGGTGATGATCATAAGGAGGATATGCAGGCGTTGGAGTATTCGGGACCTATGTCCGAAGAGATGCTGTCTGAAGAGATGTTGTCTGATGAAATGATGCCGGAAGAAATGCTGTCCGAAATGAAGATGCAGCCGGGAGAAGAGATGATGTATGAAGCCCGGATGCAGGCCGGAGAAGAAATTATATATGAAGCCCGGATGCAGGCCGGAGAAGAAATGTATTCCCGAACGGATATGCAGATGAATGAAGAAATGATAGATTATAAATAATACGGATTATGGATTATGTGCGGAATATTCGGAGTAATAAATAAGAAAATAGATAAAGCATTAGCCGATAAATGTATTGATCGTATGGCGCACAGGGGGCCGGATGGCCGAGGCCTGTGGCAGGAGGGCGGTACTACCTTAGGACACAGAAGGCTTGCTATTCTGGATCTTAGTGACAGCGGTGCTCAGCCTATGATCTATGAAGGATCAAAAGGAGAGAACTCAAGGTATGTTCTCTCCTTTAATGGTGAGATATTTAATTTCCTTGAAATACGTGAGGAGCTTAAGAAAAAGGGATATGTATT
The DNA here is from genome assembly GCA_024693925.1 of Lachnospiraceae bacterium. GTDB lineage: Bacteria > Bacillota > Clostridia > Lachnospirales > Lachnospiraceae > UBA2868. The sequence goes on from JAILKH010000054.1 coordinate 5,613, forward strand.
CAGAAGTGATTCCGATTCGGAGGTCATCCTTGCGGCTTTTATCGAATGGAAAGAGAAATGTCTTAATAAATTTAACGGAATGTGGGCATTTCTTATATGGGACCGTAAGGAAGAAAGGCTGTTTGCGGCAAGGGACCGATTCGGAGTTAAGCCTCTTTTTTATACTTATCTCAATGAGGAAAAGGATAACGGAGGGGATGGGGTTTCTCTTGCTTTTGGTTCGGAGATGAAGGTTATCACACCTCTTATGAAGGAAATCAGAGCCAACAGATCCATAGTTACGGATCCCGGACGTATTGTATACTATGAAAGTACCGGGGAATGTGTTATTGAGGGGATCCAAAGATTTCCTGCCGGCTGCTATGCCTATGCCGATAAGAAAGGGTTAAAGATCGAAAGATGGTGGAATACTCTTGATAATCTTATTTCCCTGCCTCCTTCCTATGAGGAACAGGTTGTTATGTTCAGGGAATTATTTCTTGATGCCTGCAAATTAAGGATGAGAAGTGATGTGACTATAGGAACGGCCCTTTCCGGAGGGCTGGATTCATCGGCTACGATCTGTGCTATGGCACATCTGGCAAAGGAGGACTGTGATGTCAGGATGAACAAAGACTGGCAGCATGCCTATGTTGCAACCTTTCCGGGTACTACCATGGATGAGTCGGAATATGCTAAGAAGGTGACCGATCATCTAAATATAAACAGTTCCTTTATTACCATAGATCCTCTTAAAGCTATAGATAAGCTGGATGATTTTATTTATATTTTTGAGGATGTGTATCTTACAAGTCCTATTCCCATGATGCTTTTGTACGGTGCTCTCAGAGAGGATAATACTCTTGTAACCATTGACGGACATGGAGCGGATGAACTTTTTGGAGGTTATACTTTTGATTTTATAAATGCTCTTAAGGATGCCAGAGGACGTGAAGAGAAGGATATGGTCCTGGATGCGTATATTGGAAGCTTTCCTAAGGATGGAAGTAATATTTCATTGAAGAATACTTCCAAGTCCGCGGTAGAGCTTAACTTCCTTAAGCGAAGGATCAAGGATAGGTTAAGAAGCACAAAAGAAGGTTACAAACGTGTAAGGGCGGCTGAGGATGAAAGGTATAAGCAGATGGATTCGCTTAATAAGATACTCTATGCATCCTCTCATGAAACCATACTTCCCACTCTTTTAAGGAATTATGACAGATACAGTATGGCAAGCGGAGTGGAGATAAGAATGCCTTTTATGGATTACCGTATTGTTACCCTTGCCATGTCTTTAGGATGGAAAAGCAAGCTTCACGGTGGTTATTCCAAGAGTATAGTAAGGGATGCCATGGCGCCGTTTATGCCAAAGGAGATTGCCTACAGAAGGACCAAGATAGGTTTTAACACTCCCATTGTTGAATGGATGCAGGGCCCTCTTAAGGAGTATTTTACGGATATCACAGCTTCTTCCGATTTCAGGGAATGCGATCTTATAGATCCGGAGCAGACAGCAGCTAAGGTTAGGGCGGTTATAGATGATCCCGGTGCAACCTTTGCCATGGGTGAGATAGCTTTCAGCTCCCTTTATCCTTATTTATGGCAGAAGAATGTCCTTAACAGATTATAAAGTCAGATACTCTTATAGAAGTTTATAAGAAGGTCAGCTTCCTCTTTGGTTACCGGCTCTTTGCCGTAAAAACAGTGCTGGGTCATAAGACAGAGCTCTGAAAGCGGGATTCGGTTATCGTCAAGGATCTTTGTCAGCTTCTGCCGTGTCTTAAGGATCCTTCGTGACAGTAAGGATCCATAAAGTCCGGATATAAGGGGTAATTTGAATTTTTTCGGATAAGGAATACCGTTTATTAAATCTTCCGTTAAAGCAAAGGTATTTTTTACAAGTTCGGGTTCTTTACGACTGTATATTTTCTGCAGTCTGTAAAGAGCCTTTTTGTATCTGTAAAGTATCGGTGTTTTATAATCTCCAAGCCGGTAGGCTTTATTCTGGTTAATATATTCTCTTAAAAGGATAATGAAATATCTTACCGGAGCTATCATCATAAGTGCTATAAGTACCCAGGTAAAGATTATAAATATGGGCGTGTTTTTAAGGCTGATAAAATCAGCGGGCTTTAATTCGGGTATCTCGTTAGTTATCTCTTCCCCGGTTTCACTGAATAAATCCGGCGGACTTAACAGTCGGCCCAGGGAATTTAAAAATTCCGAATAGGTGGTGGAATTGCTTCCGGTATCGGGAACGGTAAATTCAACGGGGAACCATCCGAAACCGTTAATATATACTTCTACCCATGCGTGGGCATTTGCATCCGGAACCTCGGTGGTTATAACTCCGGATTGTCCCAGAGGATTCTCTCCATCATAATAATATGTGGAATCTTCATCTTGCGTGGTGGCGGATTGCGAAATTCCGGAGGGTGTTACTGCATAACCTTCCACGTATCTGGCCGGAATATTATAGGAGCGCAGAAGCAGGGCGCCGGCGGAGGCAAAGTGGGCGCAGTATCCTCTTTTTTGCTCCTTAAGGAAATAAGTCACGAAATCAGTGTTATAGGGGGTGGCGCCGGGAGCCATATCATAAGTATAGTTGTTAAGGAAGAATTTATATATCAGATCTATCTGACCGTTTACTGTAGGTGAACTTCCGATAAGTTCATGATAGGACATCAGTTCATCATATATACTTGCGGGGATATCCAGATAGTTGTTATAAACCTCCTGTTCGTATTCGGATAAGCCTTCTAAGTCAGTTTCTTTGTATAACGGAGAAAAAACAGAGGTATCCTCTAAAAGCAGGGTTCTCATGGCGGAACTGTAGGGAGCATAATCATATACAGCTTCCTTATCGAGGGAAGAATAGCCCTTAAGATAAGCGGCGGGTTCCACGGATGCATTATCGGGGATACTTGAAATAAAGTAGGGAATATACAGATATCCTGTGGCGGCATCTACATTTTTTACGGAAATACGGGCCTTTGCATTGCACATCTTGGAAAGGATCTCGTAGCTTTTATTATCACCCGCATCTATGTTTAGATTTTTTAGTAATTGACTTTCATAAAGAATACGCTTCTTAGCGGTCTCGGTTTCGGAGGCCGGACCGTTGCTGTCTGGCATGTTTAATATATAGCCGGTATCATTGGAGGGAGCATTCCATTGGGAACCGGTATATTGCTGACCGGTATAACCCTTTAAGTACAGGGTTTCGAAGGTATAGGGTACAAGTGTTACCAAAAGGTCGGTTTCATAATCGGGTGAAACGCTTCGTACGCCTCCCAGTTTACCTCCGCTTATACCGCCCTTGGCTTCGTAACGGTTAAATAATCCCAGAATTCCGGTCTGGGTAAAAATTTTGACACTTTCATCAAGTTTCTTTCGTGCTTCGCTTTTTATAAGCAGCGATTCATCTTTGGAAGTTGCTATTGAGGCTGCCGCAAATATTCCAAAGACCAGGGATATTACAAGCCCGAATATACATAGTGCGGTCATTGAACGGGCATTTGATTTGTGAAGTATCATATGTCTGTTCTTTTTATCATCATAATCAAAGGTATAATCGATCTTCTGTTTGCGTTTGGGAGGCTGTATAAAGAAATAATGTCCCGAATGTCTTAACAGGTATATTCCGAAATATGAGAAGAAGATAAGTGCAAGGGAGGAATAGGAGGGATATTTTCCTATGAATATACCCAGCTGGAGGGGCATAAAGGTTAAGAAAAAAGCAGTCATATAATACATATTGTAAAAAACATCAACATTTAATAAAAGTATAAGAAATACCCCTATAAATATGCATACTGCGGTTATGGTTATATTTCTGTCTTTTATCACTTCCGTATATTCTCTGACGGAGGATAAAGCGTAGTATTCCGAATAAGCTTCATTTATTATATTTAACAGTGCCTGGAACCCGGAATTGGCATAGGAACGCAGGGAGACAAGGGAATATGTAAAGATGATCAGGAAGATTATATATCCGGAATTATATATGAATTTGGATACATGTATCATTGAAAGAAAAAGGGCGGATATAAGCATTATTATAAATATAAGCGGGTAGTTGGCGGAAATGCCGAATTCATACAGAAGACCCGATATACAGCCGTAGGCGGCGGAAAAAATGAGCACGCCGATAAGAGCACAATGAAGCAGGTTATTGTGACTGTCGTGGTTTGTATTTTCTTCATAGGAGTATCCGTAGTACAGCTCGTTATTTAACATGGATAAGAGTTCCTTTATTTAATCCCGAACGATTATATATTGTCAGTGCCTGATCTTCTTCCGTATAGCTGCCTGCATAAAAGGCCTGGGTAAATATTTCGTTAAGCTCTTCTTCCGAGCGGATAAGGGAGCTTACAAAGTCCTGAAGATTTTTATCATAAAACATAAAGACAAAGGCTTCCCCGGCTAATAGCAGCTCGGTGGAAACAGAACGCGCCTCCTTTATGGCATTATCAAGAATATCGTATTTATCTGTGGATCCGGTTTCGGAATAATACTTATCACAGTCTTCTTTGGAGGGCTGATATAATTCCAGCAGCACAATGAATTCGTTTGAGGAAGTGGCTTCATTTTCTTTAACAATGAGAGAGTCCATCTTTTCGGTAAGTTTCCAATGGATCCTGGATAACCGGTCTCCGGGGCGGTATTCCCGAATATCGGTAACATTTCCGGATACATTTCCCCGTCGTTCATTGTCGGTGAATTCATCAAAGCCTTCTTCGTATATAAGATCATGCCTTGCAGTCACAGGTTCATTTTCGGGCATAACACTTAAGGAAGCTTCTGTTTTATAACTTTTTGTAAAAGAAAAAAGATGCAGATAGTCAAATATTGTAAATTCTTCCGAGACCGCAGTATATATTCCGTATTTTTTGAAAAAAACGGGAAATTTAAGCTCATTTACTTTTCCCGGTCTTAATTGCAGGGAGTGAGTTACAGTATCGCATCCCATGTATAGAGAGGAAGCGGTGGTAAGGGTTATCTCCAGGCAGGATACCGGCAGGTATGAAGTGTTATTAATGGTAAGAAGGAGTGTTGAAGCCCCGTCTTTTTCGGCCATTGGCGGAGAATAGGATAATTGCGGTGTTATGTGGTTAAGAGTATATTTAGTCAGTATAAAAGAGAAGACGGGAAGACTTATTAGGAGGATCGTTATCATGTAAAAGAAGGATTGTAAATAGAAGGCGGAGAATAATGCCGACAGAAGGATCAAAGAAAGATACGAGATTCTGGCACTTAAAACAGAGGTCACCATATCCAGAATACGACCTGTCCATTTTCTCTTTCTTATCTTCTTGCGATCCGGTAATGAAGTATTTATAAGTGCTTTATTGTCCATTTATGATCCCTAAACCGGAATGGGTACGCGGTTTAATGTTTCTCTTATTATAGCTTCTATGTCCTTTCCCGTGGCTTTGGCTTTGGTGGAAAGGATCATTCTGTGATTGCATACCGGGATGATCACCGCATGAATATCTTCCGGGATCACGTAATTACGACCGCTTAAGCAGGCATGTGCCTTTGACATTTTAAGAAGGGCCAATGACCCGCGGGGGGACATGCCTTGAAGCAGAAGATCCGTGGTACGGGTAGCCTCACTTAGAGATACTATATAGTCGCAGATATCATCCGATGCATGGGTCTTATCGGAGGCTTCCTGAAGAGCGGCAAGCTCCGAGGCATTAATGACTGTATTAACGGAATCAATGGATTCAAAGGATTGTCCTTTAAGGATTTCCGTTGCGGATTTATGATCGGGATATCCTAAGGTCAGCCTTACAAAGAATCTGTCCAGCTGTGAATCCGGGAGCTTCTGGGTGCCCGATGCACCTATGGGATTCTGGGTCGCGATAACAAAAAAGGGAGACTTAAGTATATATGTGGTTCCTTCTACCGTGACTTTTCTTTCCTCCATTACTTCAAGAAGAGCCGCCTGGGTCTTGGGAGAGGTACGGTTTATCTCATCCGCCAGAAACAGGTTGGTAAATATTGCTCCGGGTTTAAAGGTAAAATCATTTGATTCCCGGTTATACATGGAGAAGCCCAATATATCACTGGGAAGTACATCCGGTGTAAACTGCATTCGCCGGTAGTTTATGCCAAGAGAGCGGGATAAAGCCACGGCTAAGGTAGTCTTACCCACTCCCGGGATATCCTCAAGCAAAATATGGCCCCCGGCCAGCAATGCACAGAGGACCATATCTATTATTTCGTCCTTACCACGAAGAACCTTTGATATTTCGTTTTTAACAAGTGATAATTTATTATTCATAATAAAATTATAGCATTGTTTTGGTTCCTGTAAAGAAAATTATAATGAAGTTATGAAGCGATCGAAGGCTTTATCTCCCTCTTCGTTGCATTTATAGACCCCTGCATCCCTAAGGACATTGGCAAAAACAAGGCCTATTTCACGGTGAAGGATGTTATCAAGATCTTTTCTTACAGCTTCATCCTTAAGATCAAGGGAGGAGCTCCATTCCTTGGCCCATTCCGCGTGGGAAGTGATCCTTTCGTCATTTGATATGTCCGTTCCGTTTAAAAGATCTTCCTTGAGGATCGCCATCTCTTTCTTAAGACGGGCGGGAAGTATCGCAAGTCCCATTACCTCAATAAGGCCTATGTTTTCCTTCTTGATATGATGGTATTGCGAATGGGGATGATATAATCCCATGGGACATTCCCCGGTGGTTATATTATTTCTTAATACAAGATCAAGTTCATAGAGGTCCCCGTTTCTTCTCGCTATGGGAGTGATGGTATTATGGGGAGTACCGTCGGTATAAGCATAAATATATGCTTCTTCGTCGGTGTAGGCTCTCCAGGAAGCCAGTATATGATCTGCAGCATCTACCATTGATCCGATATTTTTGCTCTGAAGTCTTATTGTTGAAAGCGGCCATTTGATCCTTCCCGCATGTACATCAGGCCATTGTTTAAGTTCGAATTCACTTGCATATTCTGCCCTTGCCATGGGAAATTCATAGGATCCTCCCTGGAAATGATCATGGCTTAGAATTGAACCGCCTACTATGGGAAGGTCCGCATTGGAGCCCACAATGTAGTGGGGGAACTGCCTGATAAAGTCAAGAAGCTTTGAGAAGACATTTCTGTCTATCTTCATGGGAGTATGTTCGGCATTAAGGATAATGCAGTGTTCATTGTAGTATACATACGGAGAGTACTGAAGATAGTAATCTTCATCACATAAGGTTATGGGTATTATCCTGTGATTCTGTCTTGCGGGATGGGAGATATGTCCTGCATAGCCCTCATTTTCCCGGCACAGAAGACAGGCCGGATATCCTGATTTTTTGGCAGCTCCGGCTTTGGCAATATCCCTGGGATCTTTCTCCGGCTTACTTAAGTTGATGGTAATATCCAGCTTTCCGAATTCCGTATCGGTAACCCATTTCTCATCCTTCTTTATCCTGTCGGTTCTTATGTAATTGGTAGCTTTGGAAAAATCATAATAGAAATCTGTAGCTTCCTTGGAAGACCGGCCGTAAGCTTCGGCAAATTTCCTCCTAATCTCTGAGGGGGGAGGAGTCAGCAGGCCGGTAATCTTCGTATCGAAAAGATCGCGACAGGTGATGGTATCCTCGGTTAAGCCTTCTTTTACGGCATAGTCCAGCATATCTTCAAGGATGAGATGCAATTCTCTCGGTTCGTTGCAGCTGTCCGTTTCCGGGGCATATTCATTTGTGTTAAAGAGTTCCAGAAGACGGTTTATTGTATAACATTTATCCGCTTCCTCTACCAGTCCTTTTTTAATTCCGTAATCCACCAGTTCTTTTATTAATGTTGAAATGTTCATGGTGTCCTCCTGATAATTATATATAATTTTATTGTAACTATTCAGAACAGGCTCAAAATACTTCGTATTTTTCGCTGCTTTGGATTCATCCAATACATAAATTTACAAAATATGCCCCTTACAAGCAAGCTTGACGGTTCATATTTTAAAATTTATGTGCTGTTCTGAATAGTTACAATATTATTTTATTTTAATCTGCCACGGATTAACTTTGGATGATCGGAATATTGGTCAAAAATAGTTTTCTGTGGATTGATTATAACATAAAATCACAAAAAATATGTATTATTTTAAAAAAACAGCTAATTTTTTGGTATTATTGTAAGCGCTTACAATTTAAAATTTAGGACACAAAGACAGATGTTGTGTTGCTCATTACGGTCCGGAGAGCAAGACAATACAAAGCGAAACCTTATTAGAGGGAAAGGAGCAATAAAAAAATGATGAAAAAATTTCTGGCAACGTTGCTTAGTGTATCGATCGTCGCAGGTATGATCGGATGCGCCGGTGGTTCAGCACAGCCCGCCGCTACTGCAGAACCGGCAGCAGAGGAAGCTAAAGAGGAAGTAAAAGAAGAGCAGGAGGCAGAGCCCGAAGAAGAGGAAGAAGAGGCTGCCGAAGCTGAAGAAAGCAGTGAAGAACCTATAACCTTAAGAATGGCCTGGTGGGGTTCACAGACAAGACATGATATAACGGCAGAAGTTATTGAAATGTATGAAAAAGAGAATCCCAATGTTAAGATCGAATATGAATTCTATGATTTTGACAGCTACTTTACAAAACTTAAAACCTTAGTTGCATCGGATCAGGTATGGGATATTTTCCAGCTTGGCGGAAACTTCCCCGAGTATATCGATAAGATTTACTATATTAATGAGTTTATCGACAGCGGAGTTGTTGATACTTCCAAGATATCTGACGCTTATCTTAAGATCACACAGGATACCGAAGGAAATCAGATTGGTCTTTCCAACGGCCTTAATACTTACGGTATTGCATATGATGTTGATATGTTTAAAGAAGCGGGAGTTCCCCTTCCTACAGATACCTGGACATGGGATGATTTTGCAGACGCAGCAATGAAGATCCATGAGCATACAGGAAACTTCGGTTCATCGGGATTCACTTCCAGTGAGTTTATAGCAGGATGTTCAACCTATATCGCTCAGCAGGGTTCCGTAGGTGAAAACAGTTTCTTCAATCTCGAGCTTGACGGTATGGGATTTGAGGATGCACAGATGCTTACACCATACATCGAGATGAGAGCTAACCTTATAAAAGAGGGTGCATCACCCGATGCAGGTGCCGAGATGGAGATCACCGATATCGAGAACGATTTCCTTGTGACGGGCGAAGCTGCAATGACATGGGTAGCTGTAAACCAGTTCCCCACAATCTATGATATCTGTGCGGAAGAGGGACGTACCCTTGCACTTGCAACTGTTCCCCGTGTTAAGAGTGACGGTCCTTCCGGAACTGTGATCCAGTCATCTCAGATGCTCTGTGTATCACAGGATTCACAGTACAAGGAAGAAGCAGCCAAGTTCATAAGCTGGTTCCAGAACAGTGTTGACTGCAATAATGTACTTAAGGGTGAGAGAGGTATCCCCATCAATGATGATGTCCGTACAGCACTTGAAGCAGAAGCTACTGACGGTCAGAAGGAAATGTATGATTACGTTTCTTTGGTAGGTACTTTTGAAACACCTGAAAAGATCAACGTATTAAGCCCTGCAGGTCAGGATGAGGTTGTTGATAATTATCGTAACTATATCCAGCAGGTTGTAGCGGGAGAGATAACCGCTGAAGAAGCTGCAGATAAGACTTATGCTGATGCGGAGAAGTTATTTGAATAGTACCGTTATACAGTAAAGGCGCTTACAACAGGTACACCTCATTGGGGGTGTACCTGTATTATAAAAGAAGGTATGGAGGGTTGTCGTTATGACACAAAAGGCTGAACGGACATCCGGATTTTATAGTTTTATCAATAATACCAATACAGTTGGTTATGTATTTGCTTTTCCTTTTATATTCGGATTTATCTGTTTTTCATTTATTCCCATAGTTACATCGTTTTACTATTCGTTTACCGATTATTCTATGGGAAGTAAAACACTGACTTATGTGGGTTTTAAGAATTTTATTGATCTGTTTTCCGATGAAGTATTTATAAAATCATTGGGAATAACACTTAAATATGTTCTTTTATCGGTACCGCTTAAGCTTGCGTTCGCACTTTTGGTAGCCTTTGTGCTTACCAGGAAAAGCAGTATGGTTACTTTATACAGATCTCTGTATTATGTTCCCTCCCTGGTAGGCGGCAGTGTGGCTGTAGCTTTGGTCTGGAAACAGCTTTTTGCAAGAAAGGGTTTATTTAATGTTGTTCTTTCCGATATGGGATTAAAGACGATTAACTGGTTCGGGGATCAGAAGCTTGCATTATATCCCCTTATTCTTATGACAGTATGGCAGTTTGGTTCATCCATGATAATATTTGCCGCCGGACTTAAGGAAATCCCAAGTACTTATTATGAGGCGGCCAGGATTGACGGAGCAAACGGAAGGCAGACTTTTTTTAAGATAACACTTCCATGCTTATCTCCCATTATTCTTTATAATCTCGTTATGCAGACCATACAGGCATTTATGTCTTTTACACAGGCCTTTGTTATTACTCAGGGAGGTCCAAACAACGGAACCCTGCTTTATGCTCTTAATGTATATAATCAGGCCTTTAAGTATAATCATATGGGTTATGCCTGTGCAATGAGCTGGTTTATGCTGGTGGTAATGAGTATTATTACTCTTGTAATATTTAAGAGTTCCAAGTTCTGGGTATTTTCGGAAGGCGGTGATGAATAATGAGGATCAAAGGAGGAACGAGAAGATTAATATATCATATAGTAGTCATTGTATTTGGATTTCTTATGATCTATCCTGTATTGTGGATGATATCGGGATCCTTTAAAGATAATTCGGAGATATTAAGAGGTTCTCTTAGTCTGATACCAAAGTCGGTGAAGGTCAGCAATTACTCCACCGGATGGAAGGGTTTTGCAGGGACTTCTTTTGGAAGGTTTTTCCTTAATTCATTTGTGATAACAGCGGTTGCGACCTTTGGAACGGTTATAAGTTCATCCCTGGTTGCCTATGCTTTTTCAAGGGTTAAATTCAAAGGAAAGAAATTCTGGTTTACCTGTATGCTGGCAACCATGATGCTGCCGAGTCAGGTTATTATGATCCCTTCTTTCCTGATATGGTATAAGCTGGGATTATCGGATAGCTATGTCCCCTTGATCTTCCCTTATTTTTGCGGTCAGGCATTTTTCATATATCAGATGATGCAGTTTATGAAGGGTATACCGAGAGAACTGGATGAGGCGGCAACGATTGACGGATGCAGTAAATATACCATCTATACAAATATAATCCTTCCGCTTCTGAAACCGTCTATAGTAACTACGGTTATAATACAGTTCTATTGGAAGTGGGATGACTATATGGGTCCGTTGCTGTACTTAAGTAAGCCCGAGTCTTATACAGCATCCCTTGCAATAAAAATGTTTGCGGATTCGGCCAGTAAGACGGATTACGGTGCCATGTTCGCCATGTCGACCTTGTCTTTGATACCGGTATTTTTGATCTTCCTTATTTTTAACAGATATCTGGTTGAAGGAATAGGTACCAGCGGACTTAAAGGTTAAAGGAGATTTCAATATATGATAATAAATCCTATACTTAGGGGATTCTGTCCCGATCCAAGTATAATAAAAGCAAATGGCAGATATTATATAGCCACTTCAACTTTTGAATGGTGGCCCGGAGTCAGATTATTTGAGTCAACGGATCTTAAAAACTGGAAGCAGACAGTGTCTCCTTTAAGAAGAAGATCGCAGCTTGATCTTTTGGGAGCGCCGGCTTCCGGCGGAGTATGGGCTCCCTGTCTTAGTTATGACGGTGAACGTTTTTTTCTGGTATATACAGATGTTAAGACTAAGAAGGGAAGATTCTATAATACAAATAATTATGTGGTATGGACAAAGGATATCTATGATGACTGGTCGGATCCTTTGTACTTAAACAGTATAGGTTTTGATCCGTCATTATTTCATGATACGGACGGCCGGAAGTATCTTGTAAATATGATAAACGGGTTTAAAGGGATTACCGTACAGGAAGTTGACCGGGAGAGTCTTGTTCCCATAGGTCAGCGAAGGAAGGTGTATTCCGGATCCGGAATAGGATGTCTGGAAGGTCCTCATATTTATCATATAGGGGATTATTACTATCTTATAGCCGCTGAGGGAGGTACCGGCTATGATCACTGTGTAAGTATGGCCAGGGCGGATAATGTTTACGGTCCGTATGAAACCTGTCCGGATAATCCTTTTCTTACCTCTGACCCGGAGAGTCATATAAAGAAGTGCGGTCATGCCGATATTGTACAGGCGGATAACGGTAAATGGTACCTGGTTCATCTGTGCGCAAGACCTGTGGAAGAAATTAAAGGCTGTCCCCTGGGTCGGGAAACGGCTTTACAGGAAATAGAGCTTAAAAGTGACGGGTATTTTGTTCCCAAGGGGGGAAGCAGATATTGTCTTGACAAGGTGGAGGAACCCTCCGGTCTTGGTGGGAGTGAGCGCCGGGAGGAGCTCCCGGGAGATCCCGGGGATTTCTATGATGATTTTACAAAAGCGGTGATTGATGTAAGATACTCGGTGCCAAGGCATGATTATTCTGACTTTGCTTATATAGATACGTTGAAACATAGACTGGTACTGCGCGGAGATGAGTCAATGAACTCCTGTTTCCGGGTTTCTCTTATGGCGGTAAGACAGCAGGAAATCATGTGTACGGCTGTAACCCGTATGTATTTTAATCCGGTCTGTTATCAGCAGCTGGCAGGTCTTGCTTATATGTATGACAACCTGAATTGGTATATTATAGGTAAAACCGTAAATGAGGACGGGGAAAATGTTCTGGTAATATTAAAAAGCGATAAGGGTGATATTACGGATATGATCGAGCCGGTGAAATTGCCTGACAGGGAAGATGTGGAGTTAAAGATAAGGACTGACGGAAGCCGTATATTCTTTGAGTATGATGCCGGAGACGGATGGGTACAACCGGATGCCGAGGGAACTGCAGCCATACTGACAGATGAATATTGCAGGGGATTTACCGGTGCGCATTTCGGATTGTATGTGCATGATATGCTGGATAAGAGTATAAGGGCAGAATATGATTTCTTCCGTGTAATCACAAACAGATTTTGATACCGGGTTAGAGGATAAATATTTTATAGACATAGGATAGATTTTTACATAAACAGCAGTAGATTATGTGCTTGCATTCAGAGGATAGTGGGAGAATAAAGTGAATTATAATTCGCAGGTTAAATTTGATATAGCGGATAAGGCTCTTAAGAGGCTTTATGATGAGGCAGAGAAGAAATGTCTGTTAAATATCAGGGATTTTGCCGGCCGGCAGGTCCTGGTAGAAGGCGGAGGATATGAGAAGATATGGCTTGAAACCCAGCCCATGGGCGGAGAGATGTATGCAAAAAGAAATATTGAGGTGGGTCTTAACAATCAGCTGATGTTTATGGAAAATATCAGAAAGGACGGAAGACTTCCGGGTTC
>JAILKH010000085.1 GCA_024693925.1 Lachnospiraceae bacterium
CCTTCCTTCACTGCTGATGTAGTCCCGGGTATGTATTCATTTCTAGATACTATATCCCAGCCGGCAGTCCGAAGCTGCTTATCAATTTTTACTCTTGCTTTCTCTTCCGGGGTCATGTTTGAAATACCATTTCCTTCATAAAAAAGTGCATACTAAACCAAGATAATTGTACCATAACAAGAAACAACTTACAAATAAAAAGGCATTATATGCTTGAAATACGGTACTCCATTTCCTAATTGATATCCAAATACGTTCAATGCCCCCGGATTGTCATTACGGAGGCATTTACTATATATAATAAAAAACTATCATCCACCTATTTAAGAAGTAAATCTAAAATATGCTCTTTGCTGTTAATAAACATTTCGGTTACTTTATAACTCTCAGTTTCCACGTATTCGCACGAATGTATACGTTCTCCATCAAAGCTTAATATCTCTGCATCCGGAATAGCGAGTAGTATTGGAGAATGGGTTACAACTATGAACTGAGATCCTTGTTTGGAGCATTCAGCCATTTTTACCAACATTGCCATTTGCCTTTGAGGTGAAAGTGCAGCCTCTGGTTCATCCATTATGTACAATCCGTTTGGTTTGAAATTCTCTTTTGCAGCAGCTAAAAAACTTTCTCCATGAGATTGTTTATGGAGACGCTGTGGCACTCCACCTTCTCTGCTATACTCTTCTTCTGCTGTCGCCACGTTATAAAAGCTTTCTGCACGAAGGAAGTAACCCCACTGAGCCCTTTGTACTCCTTTTGACAAAACAAGTGCATCACACAATTCAGAATGCGAATCATATGTAGAGAACCTGTAATTCTTGGTGCCTCCCTCTGGATTAAAACCATATTGCACTGCAATTGCCTCTAACAGAGTGGACTTTCCGGACCCATTCTCTCCCACAAAAAACGTAATAGCCTTTTCAAACTCCAGAGATTTCAAAGTTGATATTGCCGGAATACTATGCAAATAGCTGTGATCATCTATTTTGTCCCAGTTGATTCTGAGGCTTCGTATTTTAAGATCTAATAATTCCTTCATCATAGTGCCCGTTGCTTACTATTTAATCAATAATCCACTAAGTAAATCCCTATGCTGATCTTTCTGAAAGACCCATGATTCTCAAGGTCAGTCACTTTGCAAATCAGAAGTTTTCCCGCATCCATGAGCCTGGAAAATACAATATTATCCTTTTCCGGGATATACCCAAGCTTCCTGTTACTAGGATCAAGTATTATTATTGCTTTATCATCAAATTTGTTTTCCTCTCTTTTGAGACTCAGCTTGTCGCCTACAGCAACATCATCCAACACAGATTGATCCTCCAGATATGTAGTCCCGGCAATGAACGTGTCAAATAGATGGATCTCACTTACCAGCGGTTTGATGATATCTGAGATCGACTTTTCTTCTATAGCTTCAATCAATTCTTTTTTATTAATAGTTATTTCATTGCTCATGACAGCATCTCCTCTATCTCGAATGTCTCCAGCACTTCATCCAGTTGTTTAGAATACTTTTTATAGGACTCTATTTCTTCCTGATATTCTTTGCGTTTTTCTTTTACAGCAGTCTTGCTTGTAAGAAGAAGCTTATAAAGATACGGATTGTTAGAAGTGATCTCGTCAATTTCTTCTTCCACTTTCATAATCTTTGCATCTATATCTTTGATTTCGAAATCCGGTGTACCGTTATAATTCTTTTCCAAATATAGTTTAACTATCTCTTCTAGTTCCTCAATGTCGTCCAGGCAATTATATTGATAAGCTATAGAGATCCTATTCCAATAATCCTGGAGCACTTCGTCGTCTGCATATTCAGGATGCATATCCGGATGGATCATTTTAGCTAACCTGTAGTATATCTCTTTTATCTTTCTTACTACCGAAGGCGATATCTTCCTGGATTCTTTTGCATATTTTACATCTTTTATGATAGAATCCAGCTCTGCATAATACTCCATCATGGCTTTTTCTATATAGTCGATCAGATCATTACGGTTGATCTTCTTGCCTTGATTTGCCAGCCTTTGGCAGAATGCGATTTCCTTTTTCTTCTTTATACATTCAACTTTCAATTCAAAAGATTCTTTTATAAGTTCACCGAACTCTTTTATGTAATTGATATGTATCTGCTCCGCCTCTTTTCTCAGATTATCACGTCTGAGAAGCACTTCCTCATATTTTGCATATGAGGTGTTTTTTATCTTAATAAGGTCTTCCATCTATATTCTCCTGAAATTGTAAGTGTCAAAGTACAGTACTGCCACTCTATTATCGTTGATTGTTGCCTTCATAAAGAACTCGCTTATATCACGGTACCACTTATCTCCAAACTTGATGCTGACATTGCCGCCTTCTTCAACTGCCTCTATAACATAGTCTTTTTCGTCATACTCAAAGGCTACCTTACCCGGTTTGGTAAGAACATAATACATATCGAACAGATCCATGTCACTGTAATCAATATCAATCAGTTTATATAAGTCTCCAATGAGCCACTTCATAACGTTTAGATCGCCGAAAAACGGATTGTCTACGATTTTATTAGCCAGAATATTCTTCGCTTCCAAAAGCAAGTTTACAGCTTCGTCTTTTCTTCCCTGTTCAACTCTTATCTTTGCCAAGCGGATATATACATCATTCGTTACGCTCCAGTCAAAATCATCATTTACCTGATCATACAATTCTTCAATGAGTTCACAGTATTTATTATAGTCTTTTTCGACATAGTATCCGTTCTTATACATATCCGCAACTTTCATTTTGGATTTAAGGTTTCCATTCTCCGCGGCTCTGGAATAATACTCAAAGGCTTTTTTATAGTCCTTTTCGCCGCTTCTGCCGTAGTACCAGATATAACCCAAACCTTCCGGAGCCCAGGGATCGTTATAGCTGTCAGCCATCTCATAATACTTAAGCGCCAGATCAAACTGCTTCTTATCGTAATAATAACCGCCAAGCTGCACCATCCATTCAGAATCCTTTGTCTCATTGATAAGAAACTCAAGAGCCTCTATAAGCATAAACTCTTCATCATCTGTGATAACTGACTTATATGCATATTGTTTAAATATTCTTCTTGCTTCTTGAATAGTCATTGAAAACACCTCTTTCTATTCTTTGTGATTATATTATACAACCATGATGGCTATTAGGTAAACCGCCAGGCGACTTTTGTAGTTACTACATTTTTACCACTTACCTTTGTAACCTGCGAATTTGACCCATTCGATGAATTCATCCTTTAATACTAAGTATTTCTCACCCTTTTTTCTCGGAAGCATAGGACAGCCCTTTTTATGTAAGATCCTCGTTGCAGTATATTTGCCTATGTGAAGAAGTTCCATTACATCTTTAATTGTTAATAATTCTATTTTTTCTGACATAATATCACCTGACAATCTGAATAGCTTGATTAATATTGTATTTCAGCATTATAGAATTCGTAAGGCATGGTTAATAATTTCTTACCATCAATTCTTGCATTTGTCATAAAGTCTATTATGGATCTATACCATTTCCCCTCTAAGTTTATAGCCATCGTATCATTTTCTATTGCACTTTCAACCCAATGTCTGCCCCCATTGAAAGTGAAAAACAATCTGCATGGTTTTCTTAAGATCTCGAACATGTCATACAATTCAAACACTTCCAAGTCCATATCCTCTATATCTATGAGACTATATAATAAATAAACAGCCTCTTTCATTTTCTCAAGATCATCCAAGTACATATCGTGCATTAATCTCTCTGCATAGATATCCTTAGCATCCATCAGCAGTTCAAATGCTTCATCCGGGTCTTCTTCATCCAGTCTAATCTCTGCAAGACGAACCTCTATTTCCGCTAAAGGTTCACTAAGTAGGTCCGTGTTTTTTAACACACGATATGAACCTTCGATCATTTCACAATACTGTTCATAGTCTTTTTCAACATAGTGCCCATATCTGTACATATCGGCCAGTTTATACAATCCAAGGAAACTACCCAGCTCCATAGCCGTATTATAGTAATAATATGCCTTCTCATAATCGATATGACCGGCTGTACCTTCATCCCACATTAGTCCCAGATATTCATTCGCAGCCATACTTTTGATAGGAACTGCCATTTCAAAATACTTTCTGGCCAAATCATACTGTCTGTCTTTATAGTATATTTCCCCTAAGTATACGATGTATTTCTGGTTATATGTTTCTCGTATCATAAAATCCAGAGCTTCAGTAACGATAAACTTATCGCTTTCTGAAAGGTCTCCATCTATTACAGATTCTCTAATAATCTTTTCTGCTTCTTCTCTTGTCATAGTATTATTTGCAGTATGTTATTTAGCAATAAATATAATCAATAGTATATTACCATACTATGCCCCATCCTTCATAGTAAATAGTAGTTTAATGTCTGTCTGTTTTTTGGGACACATTAAAATAGGAGCATGATTCCCATGCTCCCACAAATCCTTATGCTACGTTTACTTTCACATCAGCTTTATCATTATCTCATCAATAATGTCCGTATTCCTGCCCTCTTCTATCATCTGATTCCTGTACTCCGTTAGGATCAGCATCAATGCCCGAATCTCATCATAGGTAAATTTTACTTTCTTCATTTCTCTCTGACCCTCCTTAATTCCAAAATGTCATAAAACATGAATCTCAGCTTATCTATAGTGTAATCAATGTGATAGTGTCCGCACCACCATCTTTTGTAATCCAGCACGCCATCTATCTTATCCAGGAATTCTTCCATCCTGCGGGATACGGTCGATTGATCCACTGTAAGCATGAAAGTATCCACAGGAACGTACTTCTGCGGGCATGTGTGTGAAAACACATAGTCCACAGTCCCGGTTTCCTCAGCCAAAGCCAGTATCCGATCCATCTCCTCATTCGACAGTTCCTCATCCGGAAACCAGGGAAATCTTCTGCTGATGCGATATTCCTTATCTACGCTGTAAGCACCGTTAACAACGAAACACTTGTAGCCATCTATCTCTACCGGGCCGTCAGCAGCGAACATGAGCTTTGGATACCTCTTCTGGATATATACATTACCCTTAACTATCCCATCCACCTCGGTCAACTTATACCCCGGGATATTTTCAGGGCGCTCCTCATGGTTGCCTCGAATGAAAAAGAACTTGCATGGCATTTTATTCAGTTTCTTCTTAACTGCAGCATCAGTCTCATCCATATAGTAATTTATGCCCACATCTCCCAGAACGATCACGAGATCATCTTCTGTCAAATCCAGTAATCTCAGCCTGCTGAAATCTCTATGTGTGTCACCAGTTACGTATACCAAAATCCCACTTCCCTTCCGACAAAAACTAATATATAATAAATATGACATCGTCATTTATATTGTACTATATGACAATGTCATAATCAAGTGCTAATTACCATGGAGGCAAAAAATGAAATCAACCCTCAACTGTGAAAGGCTCAAGGAACAGAGACTTAAACTCGGACTCTCTAAGATAGAAGCATCCAAGCTCACTCATCTCACCCAGAGCGGCTATGTCCGCTACGAATCCGGCGAACGCAATCCCGCCTATCCTATGATAATGGTGATGGCCGCTGCTTTTAAAACAACGCCTGAATATCTTACAGGCTCTATCGACGACCCTACTCCTGACTATATTGTAATTGACCGCAAAAAATCCCCGGAAGCGTTCTACATCGCAGAACACATCGGGGATATGAGTCTGGATCAGAGGCTCCGTCTGATGGCTTATTTTGACGAGCTGGGGAAGTAACCCATTTGAGATATTATTTATATCACTTTTTCAGCTACATACTTCACAGCGCTTATTGCTTCGTCGTATGGTATATCACTTGCATATCTGTATTCGCTCCGATAATTATCCCATAGGTTTATAAGCGCTTCTTCAGCTACGATTTCATCATATATGTTTTCCCAGTCATTTATTTCTTCAAAAGAGCCTCTTTTACGGCTGGTCCTTGTAATCGCTTCCTTGAGTATTTCATAGTTAACACTTTCACCATATAGTTTAGTAAGAGCATAAAGATCATAAATGTCTCTTGCTCGCGTATTGCCTATATTTCTTCTGATTATCGTCTCAAACTTCTCTGCTATGATGGTCTCCAGATTATACGATCTCATCGAAATAACGCTGTCATCAAGTATAGATTTAAAACCATGTTCAACTGCAGCCGGTGTTATTTCATCTCCCGTAGAAATATCCATTTTCATTGGGTTATTGATCTTACCATATTTTGCATGAAAGTATATGCGAAAGTTAGCATAGTCAGCGTCTTCCATTATCGGCTCGACCCTATCAAAAGTAAATGTAATTCCGTCATTAACATCAATTGCCAGTACTTCCTTTATGATTCTGACTATCTCATCTTCGCTCATATTAACGCCTGTTACTGTTGTATCCACATCCATGGTGGTTCTTTCATCTATGCCTATCATAGAAGAAATGAGATAACCGCCCTTTATAATGAAGTTCTCTCTGTAATCTGAATTCGACAGCCTGTCCATAACCCGCTCAAACAGGTACATTTGTAAAACTTCCTGAGAAGAAAGACCTTTTTCTTTTGATATATATCTTATCCTACCTTTCAACTGTTCCGGCGTTATCATCATAATACCTCCATATACCTGCGGATCTCTTTTTCAACTCCAATAGCCTTGGCCATTTTCAGCAGATTACGCGGTTTATACTCTTCCCCAAAATACTCCTTTATAGCTTGAGTATAGATTTGTTTATCGACTTTTGACTCATTCTTTACAATATCGCAGATGCATCTGTCTTTGTTATATGTTATCACCCTAGATCCCTGCGGAGTTGTAACCTTCTCAGTTCCCAGCATAAGTAGTTCTGGTTTGACATAATGTATTCTCAGATTCGGATGATCCTTCTTAAGTCTGCCTGCGTTATATCCCTGAGGTAAAGTCACTTCTATAGTTCTGGGGACTCTATCCGACAATCCAAGAAAGAACAAAGCCGTGCCATACGAGAATACCAGTTTATCCGATCTTCTGCTAAGCGTATGATATTCATCATTAATTTCCGAAGGAATAGAATAAATACCCCTTGCCTCGCGTACAAGAGATCCTTTATCTACAAGCCTCTTGATATTCGCCCTGGATATCCCCAGTTCTTCTATCTGTGACGTTTTAATGAGCCCGCCATATATTTCTGCATTTTTTATTATAAGTTCTTCAATACTCATAATATCACCTTCTTTACCAACGTGCTTTAATTATATACTATTAAAGTACGTTTGTAAAGTACATTTATATAATGACAAGCTTTAGAAACAAAAAAAGTGTACTCGTTTGTGTAACGCCAACCCGCGATAGTGCGGAAACCCTCCATT